>JBGPEV010000001.1:0-22590 GCA_041482995.1 bacterium
CTTCTGGTTTGTCGTCAGTTCGGAGGGCGGCGCGCGGTGTACCATCCTTCGGGAGTTTGTCATGCCCTATCGCAGCATCTTCCGGCCGGACCTGTTCGCGGACCGGGTTTGCATCGTCACCGGGGGCGGCACGGGCATCGGCCGCTGCATTGCCCATGAGCTGGTGGCCCTGGGCGCCCACGCGGTGCTGATCGGCCGGCGGCTGGAGCGCCTAGAAGCCACCGCCGGGGAACTGCGGGCCGAAGGCGGCTCCGCGGAGTGCCACGCCCTGGACATCCGCGACGAGGAGGGTGTGAAAGAAACCGTCGGCCGGATCGCCGCCGCCCATGGGGGCCGGATCCACTGCCTCGTCAACAATGCCGGCGGCCAGTTCGCCGCGCCATTGGAGGAGATCTCGCTCAAGGGGTTCGACGCGGTCGTGCGCAACAACTTGACGGGGGGATTCCTCATGAGCCGGGAGGTCTACCGGCAATCCATGCGCCAGCACGGCGGCGCCATCGTGAACATCCTGGCGGACATGTGGCGCGGCATGCCCACCATGGGTCATTCCGGCGCGGCCCGGGCGGGCATGGACAACCTCACCAAGACGGCGGCCGTGGAGTGGGCGCACTCCGGCGTACGGGTGAACGCGGTCGCCCCGGGCTGGATCGCCTCCTCCGGGCTCGATCACTATCCCGCGGCGATGCGCGACCACCTCCGCACGCTGCATCGCTGGGTGCCGCTCAAGCGTTGGGGTACGGAGGCGGAGGTGAGCGCGGCCGTTGTGTACCTGCTGAGCGACGCGGCCGGGTTCGTCACGGGAGCAACGCTGCGGGTCGATGGGGGTGCGCCCCTGGCGCCGCTGCACTGGACCCTGCCGGAGCATGACCGCTCCGAGCCCTTCGAGGGCTTCCACCTTGCCAAGGTGCCGGAGGTCCTCAAGGACGAGTGACGGGCTGGCCGCGGCCGGGGCCGGATGACTACCCCCGCCGTTCCAACCCCAATTCCGCCAACAATTCCGCGGCGAAGTCGCCCTGGCACACCGCGCTGACCGGGCCTTCCAATTCGATGTGAAATTCCTCGTCCAGGCGCACCTCCAGGCTGCCGCCGGGCATGTGGACGGTGACCGGGGATCGGCACAGCCCCAACCGGCAGGCCACGGCGGCCGCCGCGCAACTGCTGGTGCCGGAGGCCAGGGTATAGCCGGCGCCCCGCTCCCAGATTTCGATCTGGATGGCATGCTCATCCCGCACGCGCATGAACTGGACATTGGTGCGGTTCGGGAAAAGCGGGTGCCGCTCGATCAGCGGCCCCAGTTCCCGCGCCAGTTCGGGCGTGGGCGCGTCGGTGAGCACGACGCAATGCGGATTGCCCACGGAGGCCGCATTGATGGTGAGCGTGCGCCCGCCGACGGTCAGGGCTTCCCGCAGTACCTGGCGCGGGGGGCCGTTGACGGGAATTTGGACGCTGTGAAAGCGCGCCTGTCCCATCTCCATGGCGATGAGGGACGCCGCATCGTCAAGGATCCGCACGCTGACCGTGCCGCCGGGCGTGTGGATCGAGAACGGAGTCGCAGTGGCATGGCGTTGCTCCCAGAGGAAGCGGGCGAAGATACGCAGACCATTGCCGCTCTTCTCGGCCTCGCTGCCGTCCGGATTGAAGATGCGCACGGAAAACGCTCCGGGCGCCGCCGTCTCCGCCAGCGGGCCCCAAAGGATGCCGTCCGACCCCACGCCGCGGTTGCGGTCGCAAATGCGCCGCACGGCCTGGCCGGTGGGCGCCGCCGAGAACCGCCGGGGCTCCAGCACCAGGTAATCGTTGCCCAATCCATGGTACTTGAAGAAATCTGGCATGATCGGGGTTCGCACCTTTGGAGCAGGGCCTGCCGGGAGATTGGGAGCCGGGACGGCCGGTTGGCCGCCGCCGCGTCGCACGAAGCGGAACCGGCGCGCCCCCACTTCGCTGTGCATACCACAGTCGAGTTGCCGATGCTTTGGCGGCCAGGAGGCAGTGCAAGTGCAAAGTCACCGCTCCTGGCCTGGATGCGATCAGTGGGGCGGGCGTCTCGCCCGCCAGATGCGCATTGTTGCGGGCGCCCCCCGAAAGCGTCCGGCGCTGGGCGGGCGAGACGCCCGCCGCTACCGGCGTATGCGGATCGCGGATTTGACTTGGCACTTGCCCTGGGAGGCGCGGAGATGTCATGAAGCCCCTGCGTTGGGTGCACCGCCTCCGCTCCAGCTGGCGCAAGCTGCTGACTTGGCTCTCGCGGCCGGGCGTCATCGGGCCAGTGACCGGCGGGCTGCTTCTCCTGGCGTTTCCACCCTTGGAGTGGACGCCCGTGGCCTGGGTCGTCCTGGCGCCGCTGTTGTGGCTGCTGGAGCGGGAGGGGACGCCCACCCGCCGGCGGGGTGTCTCCGCGTGGTTTGGCGCCGGCTGGGGCCTGGGTCTGGTGCTGTATGCCGGACACTACCACTGGATGTTCCACGCCCTGGTGGAACTCGCGGGCGTGTCCCTGCTCCACTTCCTGCCGTTCTGGCTGGCGATGGTGGCGGGCTTCGCCCTGGGTCCGGCTCTGGCTCTCTCCGCGTGTGCCTGGGCGCGGGGCCGGCTGGGTTGGGCATTGTGGTGGACGGCTCCGCTGGCCTTCATGGCGGTGGACGCGCTGTTGCTGACTTTTCCCTTTGGGGGAATGCCCTGGGGCTCCTGGGCGGCCACACAGCCCCACACCCTGGCCGCGGCTTGGATTGCGCCTGTGTTGGGCGGGCCTGGCATCGTCGCGGTGTTGGTGGCGGTCAACGCGGGTTGGGCCGCCCTGCTCGATTCTCCGGGCCGGGGCCGCCGCGCCAGGATGGCGGGTCTGGCGGCGGCCCTGCTGGCCGCGACGTTGGCGGTGCTCACCTGGCCCAACCTGTCCCAGCCCGATGCTCCGCCGGAGGGCCGCACGTTGCGCGCCGTGCTGGTGCCCTCCAACCTGCCGGTGCCCGCCCCCGGCGAAGGGCCGACGCGCCTGCGCCATTACCTCGGACGCACGTTGGCCGTGCTGGGGCCGGGCCGCCAGTCTCCCCGCGCCGCCGGCACCGCGCGGACGGCGGGGCCACGTCTTGTGGTTTGGCCGGAGAGCGCCTCGGCGACCGATCTTTCCCGCGGCAAAACGCTGGTGGAACTTCACGACGTCGCGACTCTGATCGACGGCGACTTGTTGCTGGGCTCCGACACGCGGGAACTGGGACGGGACTACAACTCGCTCTATCTTGTGCAGGGGGGCGCGTTTGACTTTCAGCGCTACGACAAGCGCGAACTGGTGCCCTTTGGGGAATATGTGCCGGCGTTGTTCCGTCCCCTATTCGGGCGCAAGGCCACCGCGGGTGACGAGGACTACACAGCGGGGGACCGCCCGCCCGTTCTCACTTGGCGCGGGCGCCGGTTGGGCGTGGCCATCTGCTTCGAGAGCACGCTGCCCGGCCATGTCGCCGGTGCCGTCCGGCACGGTGCCCAAGTGTTGGTCGTCATTGCCAACGATGCCTGGCTGACGCCGGAGGCACGCACCTACCACCTGCGACTGACGGCCTTGCGCGCATTGGAAGCAGGGCGCGACGCACTGTTCGTTTCCAACGGCGGGTGGACCGCCCATCTAAGCCGCGGCCAGGTGATGCGCGCGGCCACGGCCCAGGGAAATCCGTTAGCGGTCGAGGCGCGGCTGGAAACCGGCCAAACGCCGTGGGTGCGCTGGGGGTATGCGTTACCCTTGCTTTTGGCCAGCCTCGCGCTGCTCGTGCGGCTGGCCGGTCATGGCGTCGCCCTCATGGGTCGGCAGCGCTCCTCGCGCCTGCCCATGGGGTGACG
Organism: bacterium; assembly: GCA_041482995.1. Classification (GTDB taxonomy): domain Bacteria; phylum SAR324; class SAR324; order SAR324; family JACQKK01; genus JBGPEV01. The sequence goes on from JBGPEV010000001.1 coordinate 3,823, forward strand.
GCTTTGCCGCGTGCTGGGGGATGCCCTCCGTCCCATGCTTTGTCGAACCTCCAGCGGGTGGATTGACTTTCCCCACTGTCACAGTGTACTGGTACAGATAACTGTCCTGGCAACACACGGTCCGGGGATGGCAATGGCGCTCGTGTTTCATCAGGGTTTCGAAGCGGAATCCAGCACGTACACGTACATCGTCGGCGACGACCGGACCGGCGAGGCCGCGCTGATCGACGGTGTGCTGGAGACGGCCGCGCGCGATGAGGCCCTGCTGAAGGAACTGGGGTTGAAACCGGTCTATTCGCTGGAAACCCACTGCCACGCCGATCACGTTTCAAGCGGCGCTTGGTTCCAGACCCGCACCGGAAGCAGGGTGTTGGCCCATCGCGATGCCGGCATCGGTCCCGCGCGGCCTCTCGATCACGGAGACGTGGTGCGCGTGGGCGACGTGGCGCTGCGGGCGCTGCACACGCCGGGACATACCGCGGGAGACGTTTGCTACGCCATGACCGACCGGGTGTTCACGGGCGATACGCTGCTGATCGGCGGCTGCGGGCGGACGGACTTTCAGCAGGGCGACGCCGGCCGCCTCTACGACTCCATTCACCGGGAATTGTTCACGCTCGCCGGCGCAGCGCGTGTCTACCCGGCCCATGACTACAAGGGCCGCCGGTCTTCCACTATCGGCACGGAAAAATGCACCAACCCCCGGCTGGCGGGCACCTCCCGTGAACGGTTCGTGGCGATTATGAACGGCCTCAATCTGGCCTACCCCAGGCAGATCGACCGGGCCGTTCCGGCCAATCTCCGGGCGGGTGCCGACGCCGCGCCTTTGACGCACGCGGTCCAGGTCCCGCCGGAGCAGTTCTTCTCTATTCCGGATCTGGCGCTCGTCGTGGTGGACGATGAAGCGACTCTCAAGCCGGCACTGCCTCTGCCCGTGGTCGCGCAATGTTGCGGCGCAAGCTGGAGCGACGTGATCGCCGGTCTGCCCCGCAGCCGCACGATCGGGCTGGTCTGTCCTTCCGGCACAGAGTGTGGCGCGCTGGAGGCACAGCTCACCAGCCTGGGGTTCGACGTGGTGGTGTTGGAAGGCGGCTTGCATGCTTGGCAAATGAAGCCTGCGGCGGCCGCGCCCGCCAGGGCCCGCTTGTGAATCGCACGGGTCCGGATTTGGACCTGCACTGACCCTTAGGGAACCGCAAGGATACCATGACTTCCCCAGCCCATTCCTCCACTCCACCGGCGCCGGACTTCCCGGCCGGCGCAACCGTGGCACGGCTGCCCGGGCGGGCGCAGGCCTGCTATGAGGAGTTGTCGGCCCATCAGTTCTCCGAACGGCGGGATCTGGTGGTGCTGCTGCTCAAGGCGCCCCATGCGGCGGGTGAATTCACGGGCTTTCGGGCCGTCGTGCCGCTGCCCAATGGGCAGGTGGTGGGCCACTACCTGGCGGAAGTGGGGCGGGGACAGCCGGTGGGTCTGGTTTGTCCCGATGGCGAGTGCAGCAGCCGGGTGGCCATCCGCCTGGCCCGGCTCGGCTATTCCGTGCACCATCTGGCCGGGGGTTTGCGGGAGTGGTACCGCCTGCAACAGATGGGAGGTGGGCCAGAAACGGTTGGGACCCCAGAGCCGCACTAACTGGAGCGCTTTTGGCGGGCACTGACGGTGGGGCCGGCGGGCTACTTGGGCAGCGTGCGCGCCACGTCGACTGCCAAGGCGAACAGCCGCAGTGCATCGTCGCGAATCCTCTCCCGTTGTTCATCCGCCGCGGGTAGTTCGGCAGACCACTCGCAGCACATCAATCCTTCCCGCGCCGCCTGATAAATCCGGTACGCGGGCAATATTCGTTCCAGGTCGCGATCCTTGGCGGCGGCTGCGTAACGCTTGGCAAAGCCGTCGGCCTCTTCGGCGGCTCCCAACAGGTGCAGACCGTTGACGAATTGGGCCACGTCACTGGCTGCGTCCAGAACCCGCAGCTTCCTCGGAGTTTCCAAGGGCGAGATCGCCTCCAGTTCCTGCTGCTTGACGAACACATGCTGGGGGAAAAATGCGCCGTGCACCTGGACAACGCGGCTCTTGTTCTGGCGGCGCAAGAACACCTTGCGGTGATGTTCGAGGAAGTGCGCCATGGGGCGGGCGATCAACTCATACATCGCCGCGGTCAGGCCCACCCCGAAGTATTTTTTCACTTGATAGAACACCTCCTCCACCAGTTCGGCAAAATAGTCCGGCCGCCCAATATCGGCGCGTTGCGCATCGGATGCGGGCCATTCCGCATGCGTGACGGCCAGGAACCGGGCGACTCGTCCCAACGCGGTGGGATTGAGCTTCTCGTGCGTGGCGAGGTATTCCACGAAATAGTGGTCGGGGAGTTGAGCCATGCGCACGGCATAGTCCACCGGCGCCCCGAAGCCGCCCAATACAAACTGGCCGTCCTGTTGCGTGATCGCCACCACGGCCCGATAGGTGGTCGGCGCCCAGCGCTTGCCCAATTGGAACGCTTCCTGGGCGTACACTTCCTTGATGGCCAAGCTGGAGTGGGTCGCGCTCGTCTTGCGGATCTTGAAGACCTCGCTCCCCGTCTTGTACAAATGGGAAAATCGAGTCTCGTCGTACTTGACCCGCCGGGTTGCCGTGGGATGGGTCGCCGGATCGAGCATCATCTTGTGGTAGTCCGGGTGCTTCCTGGTCATGGTCATCCGTTGTGAATGCCCGGCCCTGCGCCGGGTGCCGACCCTCGATCCCGAGCAGGCGAATCCGCGGAAAAAAAGTTACCCTGAATGGCTAGAGCCCGCGGGCGCAGCACTCCCTCGGGTCCGCATCCTGACCGACCGGCCCGGATGGTGAGGTTCACCAGTTGTGGAATGATCAATTTTCCTAGCATAGTTGGTTCATAAAGGACAGGGATCCACGCAACCCGCGCGCACCGATTTGAGGGCCCTGGAGGTCAGTCGATCGAGAATTCATGACGCACCCCTACCGCATCCCGTTTCCCGAAATGGCCGAGGATTCTCCGGCGCCCTACGTCGCGGCCAAGGCCGTGACGGCCGGAACCCACCGGCTGCGCCTGGTGGAATTCCGCCACGGGTTCGAGGAGCTGGACTGGTGTCGGCTGGCCCATACGGGATATGTGATCGAGGGCCGGCTGCGCTTGACCTTTCCGAGGCAGGAAGTGGTGGTGCAGGCGGGGGATGGTTTGCACATTCCCCTGGGGGACGCCCATCGGCACAAAGCCACGCCCCTCACCGAGCGGGTGCTGCTCGTGTTGTTTGATCCGATCTAGATGACCCTTTGGCGGAACCTCCGCGGCAGAAAAATTCGGCTGGCCCGGGCTCCTTGCAACGTACTCGTATCGCGCGGTTCCATCTTTCTCACTGTAAGTCGCTGAGACGCTATGCGGATCGACACCTTGATCGTAGGCGGTGGGATCGTCGGCCTGGGGATCGGCTGGAAGTTGGCGCAGCGGGGACAAGCCGTCACCATTCTCGAGCGCGGGGCCGCCGGCCGTGAGGCCTCATGGGCCGCCGCGGGTCTATTGGCACCCGCGACGGAGGTGCACTACCAGGAAGACCGGAATCTGCGCCTGGGCCTGGAGAGCATGCGGCTCTATCCGGAATTCGTCGCGGAGCTCGAGGCGTCCACTGGCATGTGCGTGGACTACCGCACGGAGGGCGCCATTGCCGTGGCGGCCCGTGCCGACGACGCGGCGGACATGCGGGCGCTGTTCGAGTACCAATTGGAACTGGGGTTGCCGGTGCGCTGGCTCTCCGGGGAGGAGGCACGCGCCATGGAGCCGTCGCTCTCCCCGTACATCACGGCCGGCGTGTTCTGTCCCATGGATCACCACATCGACAACCGACTGCTCGTGGATGCGTTGAAGGCGGCCTACGTCAGGTCCGGCGGGACGTTGCTGGAGCACACGGAGGTGCGCCGGGTCGTGATCGAGAACGGCAGCTATCAGGGCGTTGAAGCCAGCGACCAAGTCTTCCGCAGCCGCCGTCTGCTGATCGCCGCGGGAAGCTGGTCCGGGTTGCTGCCGGGACTTCCAGAGGCGATCCGCCCTCCGGTGCGGCCGGTCAAGGGGCAACTGTTCTCGGTGCGCTCGCCCGCCCCCGGCTTTCTCACGCGGTTCGTGCGCTCCCCCCGGCTCTACATCGCGCCCAAGAGCGATGGGCGAATCGTGATGGGGGCGACGGTGGAAGAAATGGGGTTCAACCGGGACGTGACGGCCGGGGCGCTGTATTCCCTGCTGAAGGAGGCCTGGGACCACCTGCCCGGCGTCTACGAATTGCCCATCTTGGAAACGTGGTGCGGATTCCGGCCCGGCAGCCGGGACAACTCCCCGCTGCTTGGGGAATCGGAAATTCCCGGTGTTTTTTTCGCCACGGGTCACTATCGGAATGGGATTCTTTTCGCGCCAGTGACTTCCCATGCGATGAGTCAACTGCTGCTGGATGGAAAGGTTCCAGAACTATTACAGCCATTTAGCCCAAAGCGCTTCGCGGCCTGAGGCGTGCGCTGGCCCGCAACGTGAATTCTTGAACGGTGTTGCCCAAGGGTTACGGGGAGATTAGGAATTCGGCGCCAATATGTGCTATACTAACGTGTTAATAGTCGTTACAAGGGCTCCCGGCGCTTTCGGGGCAGTCAAGGCGGCCGGCACCCTGGGATGCAGGGTATCGCCCCGTGCAATGGGATGGCGTTCATGAGGGTATTGATCGTCGACGACTCGGAAGCACCGCTGAAGTTCCTCGAGAAAGTGATCGCTGAGTTGGGCCACGATGTGGTCGCGGTGGCCCGCAACGGGGAAGAGGCGGTGGCCCGATTCCGGGAATTCCGTCCGGATGCCGTCTTCATGGACATGATCATGCCCCGTATGAACGGGCTGGAGGCGCTCCAGGCGATCCGTAGTTCGGATCCTCAAGCCCGCGTGGTGATGACCTGCTCTCTCAAGTCCTGTGACATGGCATTCGCCTCCGAAGAGCAAGGCGCCCGGTACTTCCTCACGAAACCTTTTCAGGACGATTGCCTGCGCAAGATTCTCTGCAAGCTTGCCAGCGAGGTCGGCGACGCCAGGGGCAATGACCCGGCACCCCATGCTCAATCCGCCGGCCGTGGCCCTTCGCAAGCGCCCTCCCCCCTCGAAACGATCCGCCGCAACCGCCCCGCCCGACAAGCCGCCGCAACCTGAGCCGCCCGCGCCCAAACCCAGGCGCGCCTCGCGTGACCCATCGCCGCCGCGTGCGGAATTGGGCATGATGGACCCGTCTGCCGTCCGCCTTGCGGGGTGGGGGCATCCACATGATGGGATACCTTGGGAGCGCCATGAACCCAACTGTGCCTGCGAGCTTTGCTGCCCTGAGAGGTGATGTGCCGGGTTTCCTGTTTGTGGACCACGTGGCCATCGCCGTGCCCGCGGGCACGTTGGATGCCCAGGTGGCCGCCTACGGCCTGCTGGGTTTCGAGGAGATTCACCGGGAGACCCTGACCGGCAAGGACGGCGTCCGGGAAGCCCTGCTGCGCATCGGGAACAGCCCCAATCTGATCCAGCTTCTCGAGCCGATCCGCGCGGATTCGCCGGTCCAGAAGGCGATCGATCGCAACGGCGGCAAAGGCGGGCTCAACCATGTGGGGTTCCGGGTGCAGGACATTCAGGCCGCCTTCGATCACATGAAGCGCAAGGGATTCCAGATTCTCGACCCCTCACCCAGACCCGGCTCGCGGGGCACCACGGTGTTCTTTGTCCACCCCAAGGCGCTGGCGCAAACGCCCTTGGACGTGCTGATTGAGGTGGTGCAGGAGTAGTCCGCGCGCGACAGCGGGCGGCTGTCAAGGCGGAACGCCGCGTTTCACGACAGGCCGCACGGCCCGGTGACACAGTTGAATCGCCTCTGCGGCGAAGAGTGGCTCCATCCCAGCGGGAACCGAGTACGATGCGCGACGACCCCTTCGCTCTCTTCTGCGTTTACTATCTGGGATTGACCCCTGAGGGCCAGTACCGCTTTGTCAACGCCAATCAGATCGCGAAGCAGCTCAATTGGACCGTGGCCGATCTGCTCACCGTGCTCTCCCGCCATGGATTGCATCCCGACACGGTGCTCAATACCGATTTTCCGCTGGCCCGCTATCAGATCGACATCCAGTTGGCCGCGCAAGCCGAGACGCCGCAATTGTTGCTCGCCCACGCCGCACGTATTTACGAGCAATTCCGGCTGCACGCAGGAAAGCGCCGCGATTGGCTGAAGGAAATCGAGGAGGAAAAGGACCTGGAACGCCACAGCAAGGGAGCTTAGCCCGACCCAGAGCCGCTGGAATCGCGGTTGCTCTGCACCACCCTGGCAGTCCCTCCGATTCCCGCCACGCACACTTCGCCCCTCGACCGCTCTTGCCGCAACCGGCAGCGGGCGGCCGGGGGGCGTCGCCACACTCAACGCGAACGCCTTATCACTGGACGCGCCATGACCGCCTCATCCACATCCCCCATCCACAGCGGACGGAGCGCCGCCGCTCTCCGGAGTGAGGTGCGCGAACTGCGCCATCGCAACCGGGAATTGCAGCGCCACATCCAGAGACTCACCGCGCACGGCAACGCGATGAACGACAGCGTGTCCCGTTACCGCGAGCTGTGGAACAGTGCGTTTGAAGGCATCGTCATTCACGATCGGGGCGTGGTCGTGGACGCCAATCCCGCCTACGCCAGGCTCTTCGGATACCCACTGAAGGAGATGATCGGCAGTCGGGTCTACACCCACTTGGACGCGCGGGCGCACCCGGAGGTGCGGGATCGGATCGAGCGCAACGCCCGCTACCGGGCGCAGATCGTCGGAGTGAAAAAGGACGGCACGCGGTTTGACATGGAGTACGACGCCCGGCCGCTCAAGCTGAATGGACGCCGCCTCCGCGTTGTTGCCGTGCGGGACATTTCGCATCTGGTGCGGCACCAGCAAGAACTGGCGGCCAGCGAGGAACGTTTCCGCAATCTGGTGGAAGGGTCCATCCAGGGGATTCTGGTGCACCGGGGAGGCAAGCCCCTGTTCGCCAATCGGGCGCTGGCGGCGATGGTCGGTTACGCTTCCCCCGAGGCAGTGACCGCGCTGCGCTCCTTTCAACCCCTCGTGAAGCCGGCCCACTGGAAGGTGATGCGCCAATACTACCGGCGCCGCATCCTGGGCCAAGCGGTGCCGGAGCGCTACGAGTTCGAGGGCCGACATAAAGCTAGACGCCCACTTTGGCTGGAAACCAGCGCGCGCGCCGTGGTGTGGGACGGCCAGCCGGCCGTGCAATGCACATGGGTCGACGTCACTGAGCGCAAGCTGCGGGAGGAAGAACTACGCGCTCACGAGCGGCTGCTGCAGACCGTGGTCGATACCATTCCCCACGCCGTGTCCGTGAAGGACGCCCAGGCGCGCTATCGGCTGGTGAACCGGGCGATGTCCGGCCTGTGGAACCTGCCTCCCCAGGCATTCCTGGGACGCACGACGGCTCAGATGGGTGCACTTCCTCCCGCGCTGGTGCGTGGCATCAACCGCTGGGACCGCCAGGTGCTGGCCACGGGCAAGCCGGTAGACCAAATGGACGTTCCCGTCCCAGTCGGCGCGGAGACCCAACTCTATCACGTGATGCGCTACCCCGTGCGCGACGAGAAGGGAGCGGTGACGGGCCTCGTTTCGGTCTCCGAGGATGTGACGGAGCGCCGCAGGGCCGAGCAGGAACTGCTCGATAGCGAGCAGCGATTTCGGACGCTGGTGGAAGGTTCCATTCAGGGTATTGCCGTATTTCGCGGTCATCGCGCCGTGTTTGCCAATTCCGCGTTTGTCCGCATCGCCGGTCACGATCGGCCTGAGGACATCCTGGCGCTCACCAGCTTCGCCCAGATCACCCACCCGGACGATTTGGAGCGGTTGGAGCGATTTCTCGCCGGAGCGATCAAGAACGAGGAGCGGGAGCCGGCGATCGAATTCCGCGGCATTCGCAAGGATGGACGCGCGATCTGGGTGAACGCGGCGGTCACCTCCGTGACGTGGGGCGGGTTGCCGTGCGTGCTGGTCGCCATGCTCGACATTACTGAACGCAAACTGGCCGCTGAACGATTGGAACAAAGCGAAGAGCGGTTTCGCAATCTGATTGAAGGCTCGATCCAGGGTATCCTGATCCATAGTAACTATCGCCCCCTCTTCCTCAACCAAGCCGCTGTGAACATCTACGGTTACGCCTCGCCGGATGAGGTGATGGACCTGCCGAGCCTCGCAGTGCTCAATGCACCGGAACAGCGCCGGGAGGCGCGCCGGAAGCACCTGAACCGGCTGCAAGGCCGGCCAGCGCCCGACCGTTATGAACTCGAAGGGATTCGCAAGGACGGTACTCGCATCTGGCTGGAATGCCTGGCTCGGTTGGTGACGTGGGATGGCGAGACGGCCGTCCAATACACGATCATTGACGCGACGGAGCGCAAACGGAGCGAGGAAGCCGTGCGTGCGAGCCAGCGCCTGCTGCAGACGATGCTCAATGCCATTCCGCTCTGCATCTTCACCAAGGATCGCGAGGGGCGGATCGTCTACGCCAACCGTGCGCAGTCCGAATTCGATGGGCTGCCGCCGGAGAAGCTGATGGGTCTTTCGACGGTGCAGTATCCCAATCGCACGCCCGAACAGGTGGCGGAAAACCTGGAGTGGGACCGCCGGGTGATCCAGGAGGGAGAGCGCGTGGAGGTGTCGGCTTGTCGGAGGCAGGACAGCCGGGGCCGTTCCCGGTGGCTGCGCGGACTTCGCTTGCCGCTCCGGGATGAGCAAGGCCGCGTGGTGGGACAACTCGGGATGAACGAGGACATCTCGGACCGGCAGGATGCGGAACTGGCACTGCGTCAGAGCGAGGAGCGCTACCGCAACCTGGTGGAAGGTTCCGTTCAGGGCATCCTGATTCAGCGGGGGGACCAATTGCTCTTCGCCAATCGCCCCTTCGCCGCCATGCACGGCTTTGCCTCGCCCGAGGAGGTGTTGCGGGAAGGATCCTATCTGGATCTGATCGCGCCGGAGGAGCACCAGCGCATCCAACGGCTCTACCGGGAATTCCGCAAGACCGGCCATCCCCCGCCGGGCACCGAACTGCGCGGCAGGCGCAAGGACGGCACCGTATTCTGGCGGGAGAGCATCGTGCGGGAAATCATCTGGGACGATGGCCGGCCGGCGATCCAGATTACGACCCACGACATTACGGACCGCAAGACGGCCGACCAACAGCGCGAAGCCCTGCTGGCCGATCTGCGCAAGGCGAACACCGAATTGCGGTCCAGCCAGCGCCTGCTGCAAACGGTATTTGACACCATTCCCCATGCCCTGTTCGTGAAGGATGCGGAAGGCCGTTTCCTGACGGTGAACCACGCGCAAGCCCGCCTCTGGGGCCTCGCGCCCGAGGCGATGGCCGGGCTTGCGGCGGAGGACCTCCCGGGCCTAGCGCCCGAGGAGGCCGCGCGCGCCTCCCAGGAGGACCGGGGCATCGTTGAATCGGGGCAGGGCATGGTGATCGAGGAGGCGCCCGCACCCGGCAAGCTGGGAGCGGGGCGCTGGCACCGGCTCATCAAATTGCCCCTGCGCGACGCCGACGGCCTGACCGTGGGCGTTGTCGGCCTGGCGGAGGAAATTACCCAGCGCCGGCAGACAGAGGAAGCCCTGCGGGCGGGCCAACGATTGCTCCAGACTGTATTTGACACCATCCCGGTCCGCCTGACGTTGAAGGACGTGGCTGGGCGCTACATTCTCGTCAACCGGGCCATGGGCGATCACTACGGCGTCCCGCCGTCCCAATTCATCGGGAAAGTTCCGGCGGAATTGTCCTTTCTTTCCCCGGAAGAGCAACGCGGATTCGTGGAAGAGGATAGCCAGGTGATCCGCACTGGCGAGCCCTTGGTGAACCCGGGACTCCTGGTCCGGATGAACACAGGAAGGGAGGAAGTGCGACAGCTGATCAAAATGCCGGTCTTCGATGAGCAGGGACACGTGCATGCCGTATTGGGCGTCGTGGAGGACATCACGGAACGCAAGGCCGCGGAGCGGCAGCGCGAACAGCTCTTGGATAGTCTGCGCCGGGCCAATGACGAGTTGGCCGCGAGCCAACGCTTGCTGCGCACCATCTTCGATACCATTCCTCACCGCCTGGTGGTGAACGGGGACGACGGCCGCTATCTCATGGTGAACCGGGCCATGGCAAGCCGTTACGGCCATTCCGAAGCGGCATTCATCGGCCGCACGCCGGAGGAAATTGGTTTTTTCACCCCTGTGGAGCGGCAACGCTTTACGCACTCGAACCGTGCCGTGCTCTCCTCCGGGGCGCCCTTCGAGGTGCCGGAGGCGCGCTGCACCCTTCCGGATGGGCAGGAGGAGATATTCCGGCTGCTGAAGGTGCCCGTGCGGGACGCCGGCGGACGCACAGTTGGCACCGTTGGGGTCGCGGAGGACATCACGGAGCGCCGGCGCGCCGACGCGATGCGGGAGGAACTGTTGGCCGATTTGCGCCGGGCCAACGATGACCTGAGGGACTTCGCCTACATTGTTTCGCACGACTTGAAGGCGCCGCTGCGGGGTATCAGCTCATTGGCGGAATGGCTGGCCGAGGACTATGCGGACCGGCTCGAGGACGAGGGACGCGAAAACCTGCACCTGTTGCGCGTTCGTACCCGCCGCATGGCGGCGTTGTTGGAGGGCATCCTCACGTACTCGCGCATCGGACGTTTGCCGGCGGCGCTGGTGCCTCTGGATTGCGGCGCGGTGGTGAAGGAGGTGATCGACACCCTGGGCCCGCCTCCGCATATCAAGGTCGCCATCGAGGGACCCTTGCCCACGATCCTCTACGATCAAGCGCAATTGACCCAGGTGTTCCAGAACCTGATCGGGAACGCCATTCAGCACCTCGGCAAGCCCAGCGGAACCGTCAGCGTCTCTTGCCTGAAGGAGAATGGGTGTTGGCGATTCCGGGTGCAGGACGATGGCGTGGGTATCGACCCCCGGTATTTCGGCCGCATTTTCAAGATCTTCCAGCGGCTCAAGCCCGATCGGGAAGGCGGAGGGACCGGGCTGGGCTTGAGTGTCGTTAAGAAGATTGTGGAGAATCAAGGGGGGACGGTTCAGGTGGAATCCGAACCGGGCAGCGGCAGTGTCTTTTCGTTCACCGTTCAGGATGAGGTGGGCTAAAGTTTCAGACGTGCGGGAAAGGGCGGATGCATCTATGGTCATTATGCTGATCGAAGACGATCTGGTGGATGCCAAGACGGTGAGAAGGGTATTCGACTCCCACCACCTGCCCCATCAATTGCGGATCGTGAACGGCGGTGCGGCAGCCCTGGCCGATCTGGGTGTCGACGGTGAAGGGCCGGGTGGTTCCGAGGCTCCCCGCCCGGAGTTGATTCTGTTGGATCTGAACATGTCGGGCATGAGCGGCCTGGAATGCCTGACCGCCATCAAGCGGACTCCGGACCTGTGCGCAATTCCGGTCATCGTGCTCAGTACATCCGATCTGGAAAGCGACATCCGGGCGAGCTATCAAGGAGGCGTGGCCGGCTATTTCGTCAAGCCGCTGGAGTACACGCAATTCGTCCAGACGCTGCAGAGCATTCTACGCTATTGGGAACTATGCCAGCATCCGCGAAGCCAAGCGGCGAACCTTCCGTGAGGCACCGGGTTCCCACGGTCCGGGTGCTGCTCGTGGAGGACGATCAAATTGACCGCATGGCGATTGAGCGGCACGTCATCCGCCAAGGGCTGCCCTTTGAGGTGGAAACCGCCCAGACCGGCGCGGAAGCGGTGCAGAAACTGCGCGACGGTGACTTCGATCTGGTTCTCTTGGACTATATGCTCGGCGACATGACGGGGCTGGAATTGCTGCCGGAACTGCGCGGCGTCCCGGCAATCTTCATCACCGGCATGGGCAACGAGGAGATTGCCGTGAGTGCCCTGCACCAGGGTGCCTACGATTACCTGGTTAAGGACCCCGAACGCGCCTACTTGCAGGTGCTCCCCATCGTGATCCGCAACGTGCTGGAACGGCGCGGCGCGGAAGAGTCACTGCGGGAGAGCCAGCGGAAGATGGGGACGCTGATGCGAAATCTTCCGGGCATGGCCTACCGGGGCATCCCCAATCTGGAGCTGGCACTGGAATTCGTCAGCGCCGGTTGCCTGGAACTGACCGGATATCATGAAGAGGAATTGACCGCGCAGAACCACGGCCTGCGCTGGCTGATCCACGCGGAGGATCGCCCGCTCCATGAGCAGGCACTGGCCCGCGCCATCGGCGGCGGGGGCGCATACGAGTTGACCTATCGTATTCAGCCCCGCGTCGGCACGCCGAAGTGGGTGTGGGAGCGCGGCGTCGTGGTGCCGGGCAGCGGGGAAACCGAAGCGGTCCTGGAGGGATTCCTCACCGACATCACTGAGCGCAAAACGGCCGAGGAGCAATTGCGCCAAGCCAAGGAGGTGGCGGAGGAGGCCACCCGGATGAAGGACCGGTTCGTTTCCTTGGTCGCCCACGATCTGCGGGTGCCGCTCACCACGTGCTCGCTGACGTTCCAGCTGTTGCGGGACGAACTCAGCGGAACCTTGGCGCCGCGCCACGAAGAGCTGTTCCAGGCGTTGACCAACAGCAGCGAATCCATGCTGCACATGATCGATGACCTGCTCTTGGTGGGCCGCCTGCAATCCGGCGCGCTGCGGCCCAAGCCGCGCTTCCTGGGGGCGGCCAGCCTGCGCGCCGCCTTGGTCGGCTTGGAGCAACTGGCGCGGCAGAAGCAGATCGCCCTCACGATCGACTTGCCTGGCGACTTCCGCGTGTACGCGGACCCCGATCTGCTGGGCGAAGTCCTGCAGAACCTCGTTACCAACGCCGTCAAGTTCACAAACCCCGGGGGCAGCGTGCAAGTGCTGTCGCCGCCGGACGGCAACACGACGCTGGCGGTGCGCGACAGCGGGATCGGCATCGAGGATCGGCAGTTGGCGGGACTGCTCAGTCCGGAAATCCACCGCTCCACGCCCGGCACGGCGGGAGAGAGAGGCACCGGCCTCGGGCTGCGGATTTGCCGGGACATCCTCGCCGCGCACGGCGGCACGTTGCTGCTGGAATCCCGGCCGGGGCAGGGCACCACGGCGCATATCCGCCTGCCCCAGGTGCGTCCCCGGGTGCTGGTCGTGGGATTGACCGCGGACGATCAGATACTCGTCGAGCGCGCTCTGTCCGCCTTTGGCGCGGAAATCGAGACCATGCGGCCGTCGGCGGAATTCGTGGCCGCCGTGCGGGCCCGGCATCCCCATCTGCTGGTGGCCAACTCCGGGCCAGCGGGGGAAAACCTGGGGTTCATCTCCGCCCTGAAGGCGGATGCGATCACAGCCTCGGTCCCGATCCTTTTGCTGACCGCCGTGCCGGTGCGCGAGACAGGGGCGCAGGCCCCGGAAGAAGTGTTGCCATTGCCATTGGATGCCCATGCCCTGCGTGACCGGCTGCGCCGGTTCCTGGGCTAGTTTGGCCAATTCGCCCCCGGCGGGCGGCGCTAGCCTGGGCCCGCGCGTTCCAGACCCCCTGCCAATGCCGCACCCCGCGCTTCGCTGAGCAGCGCCTTCTGTTTTTCCCGCAACCGGCTGGCCACCGCCTCGACGATGACGGGCAGCGCGCGGTGCACCGCCGTCACCCGGACCGGGGAGCGGCCCACCGGCAGTCCGTCGGCCTCCACACGCAGATCGCCGGAGAGCGGTTCCAGATGCGCCTCCCGCGTGGTGATCGCATCCAATCCCATCGGACGGCGGCACAGCAACCCCGCGAGACGGGCGGCGACTCCGCCCGTCCCGCCGCCGCCTATCCAACAGATCTCCAGGGCGCCGTCGGCGGGATTGGCCGGGGCGGAAACCACCCCCACCCCCGGATAGCGCTGGGATTGCATCGCCCAACCGAGGATCCACGGACCGCGATAGACCTCGACGCCGTCGCACGTCAAGCGCACGTGAGGCAGGCGGTTGCGCAAGTGATCCTCGAGTCCTCCGGCGACCACGCCCAGGGTGCGCAGCCAGGAGTGTGTGCGTCCGGAATTCGGCTCGGCTGTGCGCCCAAGTGCCGCACCCGTGAGGAAATGCCGCACGAGCGGTTGCCCGTCGGGCCCGACGCACTCCACCCGTCCTGCGTCATAGGGCAGGACGTGTGCGGCGCCAAGAATCTCCAATTGACGGTCGATCCCGGGCGGGAGATCGAGGGAACGGCACCAGGGATCGGGCGCGCCCAGCGAGAGAAATCCAATCTTCAGCGCACGCCGGTGACCCTCCGCAAGGCGCATCACGCCATTCACCACGCCGTGTGCCGTGGGCAAGTCCCCCACCACGACCAGGCGTCCGAAGCCGGCCATGGCCGCGTTCCAGGCGGCCTGCTCCGCCTCGCCGGGGCTCTCCGCCACCATCAGCTCGACGGGGTTCAGCCGGCGCAGAATGGCCGGCTCCCAGCGCGCCCACTGGCGATGACCCCGCAATCCGTGTGCGGCCGGATTCAGTATGATGGCGGTGGAAAGTCCCATGGCTCGAGATTCCAGCTTGAACCGCGGAGGGGCAGGTGCCCAACCTGCCGAGGGGCGGCCCCGTCCCTTTGCGGGGGGTTGCCGCTTACAGCTGTTGCGGATATTCGACAACGTCCAGGCTCTCGATCCCTGGAATGGCCCTGGCCACGGGATCCAGCCGGCCGGGATCGCCCAACAGCACGATGTTGGCCAGGCCTGGCCGGTGCGTGGCCTGCAGCATGCGCAGGATGTCCGCGGGCGTCGCGCCGAGCAGCTTCTCCCGGTGCGTGTCTTCGTCGTCCATCCGCACACCGTAGAGCGCCAGATCCAGTTCCGCGCCGAGCTTCTTCTGCGGGGTATCGAGCTGAAACGGGTAGGAATTCACCAGGGCCTGCTGGGCGCGCTGCAATTCGTCCGCTGTCACGCCCTGGGTCACCAGTTCCTCATAGAGGCGCACCACCAGGGGGATCGCCTGGGCCGTGTGCTCCGCGGTGGGAAACGTATAGACGGTGAACGGCGAAATCCGGTTGCGCGGGCTGTGGCCGTGGCTGGTCTCATACCAGCAATTCGCCCCATAGGAATATCCGTGCTCGCCCCGCAGAACGCGGAACAGCCGGGAATTCATGTCGCCGCCGAAGATCAGGGCCGCCAGCCGGTGCAGGTGCCATTGGGGATCCAGCTCGCTGGTGGTGAATCCGCCCAGCAGCACTTCGTCCGTATTCGTTTCCCGGTCTGGCACCAGCACCACGCGCCGTCCGCCGTTGCGGGGCGCCTGAAAGCCGTCCCACGGATGGGGCAAGCCTTCCCGCGGCGGCGGAAGGGTAATCCGGGCGGCGATGCGCGCCTCCACTTCGGCCTTGCCCAGGTTGGTCAGTACCGCCAGCAGCGGCTCATCCCGTCCCAGCAGCGCCGGCCAATGCTCCCGCACGTGATCCACCGTGACCGCGCGCAAGCCATCTAGGGTGCCATCCGACGGATAGGCATGGGCTTGGTCGCGGTATGTGAGCGCAAGGTACATCTCCTGCGCCCGGAGCGACTTGGATTCTTCCCGATCGGCAATCCACGAACTGACCAGTTCTTCCCGCAGCCGGGAGAATTCCCGCTCGTCAAAATTGGGCTGGTGCAGCATCGTCAGGAACAGTTCCAGCGCCGCGTCCAGATTCTCGGTGAGCGCCGTGAGGCGCAAGGACAAGTGGTCATTGGCGAGCGAAAATCCGACCACGGCGCCCAGCCGCTCCAGCCGCCCGTTGAGTTCCGCATTGCTCAAGCCGCCGGCGCCGGATTGCATCAGGCGCAAGGTGAGCCGCGCCAAGCCGCGCCGGCGGGCCGGATCCAGGCAGGCCCCCGTGCGCGGAAGCACCAGGATCGCCTGGGTAATGGGGAACCCGATCGAGCGCTGGTGGATCAGCTTCATGCCGCCGCCCCCGGCCGTTGCACGACGGTGAGTCGTCCGGGTACCAAGACGTAGCGCTCCAGGGCGGTCCGCAGTTGCTCGTGCGTCACCGCACCCAGGGCGGCCAGGAGCTTTTCCCCGAAGCGGGCGTCGCCGCACGCCACCTGATAGCCTCCCAACTGGCGCGCCAGGCTCATGTTCGTCTGCAGCGCGGAGAAGCCCCCCAGCCGGATTTGGTTCTTGGCGCGCTCCACGTCCTGCTCCGCGAAGCCGTTGCGCCGCGCATCGGCGAGCAGGGCGTCGATGGCCTGCTCCGCCGCCTCGGCCTGGACGCCATGACGCAGGTCCACGCTGATGAGGAACATGCCCGGCGACACCAGTTTCCATTCCGCATCCATCACGCTGGCCGAGGCGTCTGTGCCCAGGCCCTCGAGCACGATGCGCCGGTGCAGCGGCGAGGACCGTCCCGCCGAAAGCACGGCGGAGAGCAAGATCACGGCCGGGAGATCTGGGTGCGTGAGTCCCGGAGTGTGGGTGCCCAGCAACAGGTACTCGGTACTGATCTTTCCGTGGGTGATTTCCACCCGCGTGGGGCTCGTGGGCGCCGGCTCGGGCGCGGCAGGCACGGGGCGGGGCGCTCCCGGGGCCATTCCGCCGTAGTAGCGGTCCAACAACGCCAGCACGGCGGACTCGTCGAAGCCGCCCGCGACCACGATCACCGCCCGGTTGGGCGCATAGTGGGCGCGGTAGAACGCGGCGAAGTCCTCCGTCTTGAAGGCGCTCACCTGCTCGGTATACCCGATGATCGGATGCCGGTAGGGGTGGCGCTGGAAGGCGGCGGCCATGGCGGCGTTCCAGAACTGGTCGGAGGGCATGTCTTTGTACATGTTCATTTCGCCCAGCACCGCCCCGCGCTCCTTTTCGATCAGGTCCGCGCTCAGCTTCAGGTTGACCATGCGGTCGGCCTCCAGCGCGATCAGGCGCTCCAGTTGGGCCGAGGGCACGTTCACGTAGTACTGGGTGGTGTCGTAAGAGGTCGAAGCGTTCAGGCCCACGCCGCCGGCTTCCGCGATGATGCGGTCGATGTCCCCATCCCGCAGGGCAGCGGTCTCGCGGAACATCATGTGCTCGAAGAAATGGGCCAGTCCCCGCTGATCCGGCCGTTCGCTGGCGCTGCCCACGGTGTAGTGGGTGAGGTAGGCGGCCACCGTGCTGATGGGGTTTTGCGCCAGCAACGCCTCGAGGCCGTTGTCCCAGCGGTAGTGCTTGACGGGGAAGGTATCGAACCAGGTGAATTGCTGAACGAGCCGCACTCCGCGCTCCTGCAGGAGGGTGCCGGTGAGCCTGAGGGATCGGCGCGCGACCGCGCCCATCGCAATCGGCATCCGCCCGCAACATCCATCAGGATAGCGGAATCGGGCCGCGGGGCAAGGGCGGCCTAGCGGTTGGGCATGGCAAGTACGAAGTCCGGTTCCCCAGCCAGCAGGGGGTAGGTGCGGGCCTCCTGGCCCGCCCAGTGCGAGGGGTACGCTGGGACGCCTGCTCCTATCCACTCGCCTTCGAGGGCCTGGATCGACTTTGCACTTGCCCTTAGCGGTCAGGATTGGCTGCCGCCCTCGGGGGTGGCCGATGGCCCGGCAGGCAAAAGCCGCTGCGTGTCCATGTCCTGAAAGAGGCGCTGCACTTCGCCGCTATTCAGCGCGTTTTCGAGGATTGAGAAGTAGAGATCCTCCTCCTTGCGGAAATGCAGCGGGATCAGGATGGAAAGCGCATAAAGCGCGCGGCGCAGGGTCTTGCGGTGCTCGCCGGACGTCACTTCCCCCTCCTGATCCTGCAACTGGTGCAGAACGGACGTGAGGCGCCGGATTTCAGCGAGGTCCCGTTCCATCGGGGCCGTGACGATCGCAGCGCCGACCAAGCGGACGATGCGAGGGAAGACCGCCCGCGCTTCCGCCTCCAGTTGAGGAATCACCAGGTCCACGAGGAAGCGGCATGCGTCCGCCAGGCCTTGGCGCAGCAATTCCCCGGGGACTTCCCCGGCCACATCGGCCACCGAGCGCAAATCTTCGATATTCGCCAACAGCGCCCTGTGCTCGTCACGCAGCGGCTGCAACACCGAAGCCATGGTTGACGCCTACAGGATAGGTTTTTCGACGCGCGACCCCCTCGGGCGGTCCCGCGGCGCACCCATGTCCCAGCCATGATATAGAACCGCCGGGCGCGATCCGATGACGAAAGTCATGATTACCCGCCCCAGGGTGCAGACGTCGCGCAGGCCGGGCGGCGATCGGCGGGCCCCGCTGATCGCGAATCTTTCCCAGCAGCGCCCCTCCCGGGGAGGCCTTCCAGCCTTCGCCCGGCACGGGCAGGGAGGTCAATGACCGAACTGACCCGGGCAGCGTGTAGGCACGAAGCCCACCATCGGCAGGGGCTAGTACTTCCTGAGGTGAGTTCAACCTATTTTGAAGTGCCCTAGTATCAGCGACTTACGCGCTCCATTTTGAACACGAACGGGTTCCACAGAGTACCAAGAGCACATAACGAAACTGCGAACTACCTCAACACAAGGAACACAAAGACCAGCGAATTTTCCGCGCCGATTGATCGAGCGATTTGAGCCAACTGAGCGAACTGATGCGCTACTTCGCCTTTCTCAGAACTGCTGCCCCGAGAAGCGAAATTCTCTTTGTGGTCTTCGCGGTCGGAGCCTGCCCTCGAGCCCTTCGCGTTGCTCAAGGGTAAACTCCGCGAAGGGTGTTTCAGCAGTTTTGTTAGACGCTCTAAGCCGCCGACTGGTAGACGGCCTTTTCGAACTCGAAAAACAGCGGCAGGGCCCGCTTGTCTGCAAAGGGCAGCACCTGTGACA
>JBGPEV010000002.1:0-22426 GCA_041482995.1 bacterium
CAGGGAGATGAACTCCCGCCCGTCGCTGATGACGAAGTACGAGGCCTCCTCGCCGCGCAGGAAGCGTTCGATCACCACCTGGCTGCCCGCCGCGCCAAACGCCCGGTCGGCCATGATCAAGCGCACGGCGGCGCGCCCCGCCTCCCGCTCCCGGCAAATCACGACCCCCTTTCCGGCGGCGAGGCCATCGGCCTTGACCACGTAAGGCGGCTCCGCGCGCTCCACGTGGGCCAGGGCCGCCGCCAGGTCCTGAAAAGTCTCCGCCGGGGCGGTGGGGATACCGTGCCGCGCCATGAACGCCTTGGCGAAGGCCTTGCTGCCTTCCAACTGCGCAGCCGCGCGGCTGGGGCCGAACACGGCGATGGAGCGCTCCGCCAGCGCATCGGCCAGCCCCTCCACGAGGGGGGCTTCCGGCCCGACGACGACGAGATCGATCCGTTCGTGCACCGCAAAGTCCACGATGGCGGCGCTGTCCGCCAGGGGTACGCACGCGGTGAGCTGAGCGATGGCGGCGCTGCCCGGCGACGCGTACCAGCGGGTGACGCGGGGGCTGGCGGCGATCTTCCAAGCCAGGGCGTGTTCCCGCCCGCCGCCGCCGATCAACAGCACGTTCATGCCCACCTGGAAGGTGCGATTGCCGATCCGGATGCCCGCCGGGCCGTTGCGCGGAAGGGGTTCCTATGAATCGTCCCCTAACAGGTTTTACGCCCACGGGCAAAACAATTGCCCGACCCAGGGAATGCCAGTGCACCGGAGTGAAACTTCTGTCCAGTCTCGCCGCGCACCCCGTCTCGGGTGGCGCAACTTCAAGGGCGTGTGAGAAGGGGATGAAGCGATCACTCCTCGTTTTTCCAGGAAGATGCCTAAAGACTTAAGAAATGGGCCCGTTGATCCGAAAAAGCCCATTTGGCTCAACTGGTTCAAATGGAATCATGATTTGAATCATGGCGGCGGAACCGGAAGAGTGGCGTGAAGCACAAGCGGGGGAGGGTCGCGTTTTGTCGTTCCATCAACAAGGTGAATTAAAGGAGGGAGTATGAGCAAACGAATCCGTTTGGCGATACTCGCCTTGGTGGCGATTGTACCTACCGTGTGGGCCGCGGAGACGGCATTCGAACTGGTAGGCTGCGGCATCGCCAAGAGGGTACCGCTGGAGAGCAGTCCCGAAATCACGGTATTTGGCTATGAAAACTGGGCCATCAACACGAGCACCGCAACAAAAGGCTGGGAGAACGCCACCAAACATTGCGTCTCCTATGTTCGCATCTTGGAGGGCAAGCCGACAGTCAAGGGCGCGTGCAAATGGCTTGATGCTACGGGCGACAGCGCCATCTTCGAGCTTGAAACCCTGCCGAGTGGGGCAAATACGCTGGTGTGGTTGAGTGGCACCGGGAAATACAAAGGCATCAAAGGGGGCGGGAGCTTTGCCATGGTCGCCAGCGGAAAACCCCGTGGTTGAAGGAACGATATTTCAGTGCTTTCGCGACTTCGGCAAATACACGTTGCCGTAGCCGGATTTCCGGAAGGGAGCGCCCTGCGAGAAACATGCGTAGGGCGCATTGGAATCAGGCGGCCCTCCCCCGACAGCTTGGACGGACGGCGGCAAGCCAGGGCCAGTGCAAAGTCGCGTGTCAGGCTTTCAACATCGGTGTTGCCGAATCGTTCGTTCGGCTCGCCCGCGCCGCGTGCGCCTCACCCTCCCACGCCCGGCGCCTCTGGCGCTTTGCGCAAGCGCTCAGCACGGGTGGGCCCCACCCTCTCCAAGGCCCAATACTGTTCATTTTAGCAGAATGTGGTTGGCGTAATCGTGTACGCGCTTAGGCAAGGGTTCGAAAGCTGGCCGCAGGGGATACTTGCCGCGGACATGTTTGACTTTGCGCGGGTTGCGCCGGCCACGGCTGGAGACCACTCGTTCGGCGAGGATTTCATTCAGCACCGCTTGGTGGAAGAGCGGGCGCTGGCGAGGGGGGGAAAGCCAGGTAGCCTGGCAGCTTGCGGCGGACGACGCGCACCGAGTGCACGAAGGAGAGTTCGTCAGGATCGAGATCGGCTTTGAGGGCCGCCTCATGCATCAGTCCGCGGATGGCGAAGTGAGCCAGCAGCAGGCCGTAGAACTCCTGGCGCACCAAGTCGGGGGTCTTGCTGCGCAGGACGATGGCGCGGCCGCGCAGGTGCGTTTTCAGCTCGTCGAACGCGGTTTCGATTTCCCAGCGTTGCTGGTACAACGCCGCCAGCTCAAGGGCAGGAGCCTGCTTTGGGTCCAGCAGGCTCGTGACCAGCCGGTACGGTGGTTCCGCGCCCGGAACGCCCGCCAAAGTGTACTCGATCACCCGCACCGTGATCGCGCCTTTGGTCTTACGGCGGTGCTGGAGCGACAGATCGATGCGGGAGAGGTACGAACCGTCGTCAAAGCGTTGCGAGCAGGGCAGCCGCACGTTGCTCTTCACCCGCCACAGCAACTCCGCGCCGGTGGCCCGGGCCTGCGCCCACAGCGCAAAGCCGAAAAACAGCCGGTCGCACAAGCACAGCATGTCCGCGCGCAGGCTGGCGATGACGTGCCGGGCCAAGGTGACCTCTCCAGTGGCATAGTCGCCCATGGCCGTGCCGAACAGGACGTGCGTGCCGCACTCCACCAGGGAGACAAAGCGCAGCTTGGGATAGGCGCCGTCGCCCGGTCGAACGCGGGGCGGCCCGAAGGCCTGCCGGTTTGCCGCCGTGTCGGCCGCCTCCAGGGTGGACCCGTCCAGGCTCACCACACGCCAGCGCCGGTAGCATGCTCCCCGCGTGCCGGGCACGGCGATGGGGCGCACGATCTCGTCGTGCAGCGCCCGCAGCGGCTCGGCGCCCAGCCGGCTGCGCGCCTGCGAAATACCGGATTTGCCCGTCACCTTGACCGGCGTGCCCGGCCCGGTCAGCCAGGACAGCCCTTCCAGCAGGCAGCGCAACACCTCCCCGTAGGACACCTGCATGAACAACGTCAACGCGATCACATAGTAGACCACCACGTGCGCCGGCAATTCCCGCTGCCGCAAGCTGGCCTTTCCCGTCCGCTCCAGCACCGCGACAATCTTCTCTTTCGGAAACGACTTACTGATCACGCCCAGACTGATGTAGTCCGTAATCCGCGCCCCTCTAGGCAACTGTGCCAGCGTCCGTGCCATGCCTCTACCCCCGTCCGCGAGTGATTTCCTACCCTCCGTCCATGGAGGGCACGCCCCCAGCATGGCCCATCGCTTCTAAAATGAACAGTATTGGGGCTTGGAGAGGGACGGGGCCCGCGTTTGGCGGGAGGGTGAGGCGCAGTCGAACGATGCGCCGCTTGCTTGACGGCGCCGCGCCGGCCCGCGTAGCCTGCGCGCAATCGTTGCCCAGGGGGAGTTGCTCATGGCGTCGGCGCGGGGAGGAGGCGCTGCGCTACCGCCTGCGCCGCCCGTAGTGACCGCCGGGATTCTCAACCCTGCAAGGAGCCGCCATGGCGTTATCCCCCGCAGTGCAGCCGGTGCAGGCGCTCACCTTTGACGTGTTCGGCACGGTGGTGGATTGGCGAGGCAGCATCGCCCGCGAGGGCAGCGCCTTCGGCCGGGCCAAGGGGCTGCAGGTGGACTGGGAGCGCTTCGCCGACGCGTGGCGCGGGCACTACCAGCCGCAACTCTCCAAGGTGCGGGACGGCAAGCTGCCGTGGACCAACCTGGACGCGCTGCATCGCATGAGCCTGGAGCAGGTGCTGAAGGACTTCGGCGTCACGGGGCTGACCGAAGCGGAGCAGGATCACGTCAATCGCATGTGGCACCGCCTGGACCCGTGGCCCGACGCGGTGCCGGGCCTGACGCGGCTGCACAAGAAGTACCCGCTGGCGACGCTCTCCAACGGCAATGTGGCGCTCATGATGAACATGGCGCGCCGGGCCGGCCTGCCGTGGGACGCCATCCTGGGCGCGGAAGTGACCCGCCATTACAAGCCCCAACCCGAGTGCTACCGTGGGACGGCTGAACTGTTGGGGCTGAAGCCGGAGCAGTGCATGCTCGTCGCGGCGCACAACGGGGACCTCGTGGCCGCCCGCGCCGTGGGGTATCGCACGGCCTTTGTTGCGCGGCCCACCGAGTACGGCCCCCGGCAGAGCACCGATCGGCGGGCGGAACACGACTTCGACCTGGTGGCCAGCAGCATGATCGACTTGGCGGACCAATTGGGCTGCTGACCCTGGCGGCGGGCGGGCCCCGGCGCCCCTCGACCGCACGATTGTCAGACTTCGCGGCCCGCGCTCCTCGGCTGACTGACCGGTGGCCGCGGCATTCCCCCTGCACGTCAAATTCCTGCCCTGCCGTACAACAGTTGCTCAACAACGGAAGCGACTGATCGTTTACCGTATTCCCGGCTGGATGGGGAGCCCGTGCTCCGGCCCGTGCAGCGTTCCCGGACAGGTGGCATGTGCCTTGCTTTTCAAGCACTACACCGGCGGGCCACGTGGCCGCCGCCACATTCCTGCATTGCGCTCAAGGCCTATGTCCTCTCAAGGCATCTATTCCCTCGTCAGCCGCGGCAAGACGCTGGAAACGCAAATGGACTCGGTGGCCAACAATTTGGCCAACGTGGACACGGTGGGCTACAAGGAAGACCAGCCCGCCTTCAAGGAAATCCTCTCCCGCACGATGGGTGTCGCCGGCCGGTCGGACGAAGAGACCTTCGCCACCCAGGATCACCTGGCACCCTACGGCGGCGCCGGGGTTTCCTTCGTTGCGACGGCGGACATGGGCAAGAATTTTGCGCCGGGCCGTCCAAGGCCGACCGGCAATGACACGGACTTGGCGATCATTTCCAGCAAGGGATTCTTCAGCATCCAGACGCCGCAGGGGGAACGTTTCACCCGGGCGGGGAACTTCCGGCTGAACCAGGAACG
Source organism: bacterium (assembly GCA_041482995.1). Lineage (GTDB taxonomy): Bacteria > SAR324 > SAR324 > SAR324 > JACQKK01 > JBGPEV01. Next base: position 4,898 of record JBGPEV010000002.1, read on the forward strand.
GCAACTCGTGACGGCCGACGGATTCCAGGTGGTGGGAAAGGACGGGCCGTTGGTGATCAAGAGCGGCAAATTGCAGGTGGCCGATGACGGCACCCTTTCCGTGGACGATCAGCCCCAGGGCGGTTTGAAGATCGTCACGTTTCCCTATCCGGAACGGCTGCAGAAGCTGGGCGGCGCGATGTTCGCCCCGGTGGACCCGGAGAACAACGCCCGAATCCTGGAAGACGTGCAGGTGGCCCAGGGCTACGTGGAATCGTCCAACGTGGATGCCGTGCGGGAGATGACCCGCATGATCGAGGCCAACCGGGCCTATACGACCATGCAGCGGGCCATCACGGCCGCCGACGAGATGAACCAGAAGGCCCTTACGCTGGCGCAGGTGTAGCCGCACCGATCATCGTACCGGTAGCAGGGACGCTCCGGAATCCGCATCGGAAGCATTCAGCGCAGGCGGCAACGAATTGCCGCAGGCAACACTCAACGCCGCGAAGGAGCGGGCTTGCCCTATGATGCGATCCCTGTTCGTCTCCGCCACCGGTATGGGCGCGCAACAGCGCCAGATCGATACCGTGGCCAACAACCTGGCGAACGTGGCCACCACCGGCTACAAGAAGAGCCGCAACAACTTCGAGGATCTGCTCTATCAGGTCGAGAAGGCGGCGGGCTCTCCTTCCTCCCAGAACACCACGGTGCCGGTGGGGATTCACCACGGCCATGGGGTCAAGCACGTTTCGACCGAGAAGATCTTCACCCAGGGCGACATGAAGAACACCGGCGTGGAGTTGGATCTGGCCGTGGAAGGCAACGGATTCTTCCAGATTCTGCAGCCCAACGGTGCGATTGCCTACAGCCGGGCGGGGAACTTCCAGCGCGACCAGAACGGCCGCGTTGTCACGCAGAACGGATTCCCGCTGGAGCCGGAACTCACGGTGCCCCAGGATGCCCGCTCCGTGCAGATCGGCATGGACGGCACGGTCACGGTCCTGGTCGGCGAGGATCCGCTGCCCACGCCGATTGGAACGATCCAACTGGCGCGCTTCTCCAATCCCGCCGGTCTGACCCCGCAGGGCAAGAACCTCTACGCTCCCACGGCCGCCTCGGGAAACGCCGTGGTGGAGAATCCGGGGGTGAACGGCCAGGGCACGCTGCTGCAAGGCTTCCTGGAACTGTCCAACGTGAGCGTGGTGGACGAGATGATCAACATGATCATCGCCCAGCGCGCCTATGAGGTAAACTCCAAGGCGATCCAGGCCTCGGACGAGATGCTGCAGACGGCCAACCAGATCATCCGTGGCTAACGGATAGAAGGTGAGCGATGACGCCTGTGAGCACACACCGGCTGCTGACGAAGTCGATCCTGCCCCTGGCGCTGCTGGCGCTGCTGGCGCTGCCGGCGGCCGCCCAGGAATCGCAGGAAATCGTCGTGCGCATCCTGCCGCAACCCAGCGTCGCGGGGGACTCTTTCACCCTGGGCGAGGTCGCCGAATTCGACGGCTTCGACGTGCCCGCGATCGCGGAATTGGCCAAGGTGGGGCTGGGCCGCTCGCCGCAGCCCGGCCGCACGATGTACCTCAACGAACCCTTTCTCCGCTCCCGGCTCGCCGGCCTGCCCATGGCGGAGCGGGTGCACATCGAGCTGCCCAAGAACGCGCAGGTGGCGCGCGCCGGGCAACTGATCCGCGGGACGGACATCGAGCAAATGGTCAAGGCCCAGGCGTTCAAGGACGCCCAGGCGCCCGCCGAGGACGTGAAGCTGGAGGTGCTCTCCACCGTGCAGGACGTGCAACTGCCGACCGGCGCGGTGGATTGGGAAATCGCCCAGATGGGCAAGACCCTGTCGCCGAGCGGGGACCGCTCCTATCAGGTTTCCGCGCAGTTGGAGGGCAAGGAAGCCTGGCGCACCCTCGTGCGCGTGCGGCAGAAGGTCTATCAGACGGTGGTGCAGGCCAGCCGCCCCATCCGCCGCGACCAAGCGATCGGCAAGGATGACGTGACCGAGGTGCGCCGCGTGATGCCCGCCGGGCGGGATGCGGGCTTCATCGGGTCGGCCAAGGCGGCGATCGGCATGCGCGCCAAGCGCCCGATCGCGCAGGACGAGGCGATTCACGAGGGGATGATTCTGGCGCAGACGGCCGTCAGCGAGGGCGGCCGCGTGACGCTGGTGTTCCAGTCGGACCTGTTGCGGATGGAAGTTCCCGGCGTGGCGATGGTGGCCGGCCAACTGGGCCAGTTCATTCCGGTGCGCAATTTGGAATCCAACCGCATCGTCTACGGCATTGTCCAGACCGGCGATTCCGTGAAGGTGAATTGATGCCGGCGGACGCGCTCAAGCCATGCGCCGGGAAGAGGCCCGGCGGTAAGGATCGCATGCAAGGCCAACGCATGAAGACCATCTGGGTGAGGGGAGCCCTGCCCCTGGCGATGGCCCTGGCCATCGCCCTGGCGAGTGCCGGCTGCTTGGGCGGCTGGGGGCCGACTCCCTCGTCGCCGGCCCCGCAACCGCAAACCGAGCAAGACCTGCTCGGCACGAACCGCCTGCGCACGCGGCCGCCGGTGAACACCACGAGCAATCTCTACGAGGGCAGCCTGTGGCGGGGCGCCGCCTCGTGGGGCAACCTGATGCGCGACCACCGCGCCCGCTATCCCGGCGACCTGCTCACGGTCACCGAGATGGGCAAGATCATCAAGGTGCCCGACCAGCCGGGCGCCCAGCCGGCGCAGCCCGGCGCACGGGGCCAGCCCGCGCAACCGGCGGCGGCGCCCGCCGCCGCGCCCGCCGCCGCGACGCAGACTCCCAAGAATGCCGTCGATCCCATCATCGCCTTCCTGAAGGAACAGGAAGAGCGCCAGGCGCAGATCGACAAGGAACAGAACGAGATCCTCCGCGCGATCGAATCCGTCGAGGTGGAGGTGATCCGGACGCTGCCCAACGGCAACCTGATCGTGCGCGGCGTGCACCCGCCGATTTTCCGTGACCGCAACCGGGTGAAATACATCGTCACGCTGCGCGGGATCGTCCGGCCATCGGACGTGGACGACAAGAACACCATTCCGTCGACCAAACTGAGCAAGGCCGAGTACAAGATCCGCAGGCTGGTGAAGCGGTCGGCGCCGCCCCTGGGCGCGGTGGCCCGCGCCATCGGCAAACCGAAGGAAGGGGCGCTGCTGGATCGCCTGACGGACTTCGTCACCACGCCCGGGCAAAACCGCAGCACGCAGGTATCGCCGAAGTAGCTGCCCCCAAGGGAACCGGCCGGGGCCGAATGTCTTGCAGGAGTGCCGCACTATGAAGGCCAGGTTGAACACGAGCGCACGCGCGGTGCGCATCCCGGCCCTGCCGCGGATGCTGGGCACGATCGCCGCCGTGGCGCTGCTCTTGCTGCTCGCCGACGCCGCGTGGGCGATCCGCGTGAAGGACATCGCCTACCTGCGCGGAGCCAGGGACAATCAGTTGATCGGCTACGGCCTGGTGGTGGGCCTGGACGGCACGGGCGATAGCCCGGACAGCCTGCTGGCCCGCAAGCCGCTCGCCAACGCCCTGGAGCGGATGGCGATCAGCCTGGGACCGAAGGAGGTCAAGGGCCGGAGCATCGCCGGCGTGCTGGTGACCGCGACCCTGCCGCCCTTTGCCAAGGCCGGCGCCCGGATTGACGTGACGGTGGATTCCCTGGGCGACGCGGTGTCGCTGCGGGGCGGCACGCTCATGTACACCCTGCTCAACGGGCCGAACCAAGTGGTTTACGGCACGGCACAGGGCCCCCTCACCGGCATCCCCAAAGGCATCGAGCGCCAGGAAGGCCAAGCGGGCGGGGCGCAAGGCGCGCAGTTGACCGAGGAGCAGCAGCGGGAATTGAAGAAGCTGCAGGATCCGCGCTCCAGCCTGGTGCCCACCAAGGGCTACGTGATCGGCGGCGCGCTGGTGGAACGGGAGATCAACCTGAATCTGAACACGCGGGCGCGCGTCTTCATCAACCTGAAGATGAGCGACTTCACCACCGCGTTCCGCCTGGCGAAGCTGATCAACCGGGAACTGGGCGATGGCTCGGCCCGCGCCAAGGATGCGGGGACGGTGGAAGTGTCCGTCCCGGACAGCTACCTGGGGCAGACGGTGGAACTGATGTCCCGCATCGAGAATCTGGATATCACCCCCGACGCGGTGGCCAAGGTGGTGGTGGACGAGCGCACCGGCGCGATCGTGATGGGGCAACATGTGCGCATTTCCCCCATTGCCATCTCGCACGGCAATCTCAATATCGAGATCCGGGCCCCCGCCGATGCCCAGGCCCAGGCGGCCGCCCAGGCGGCGGGTCAGGAAGCCCCAGCGGGCATCACCCTGGCCGAATCTCCCGCCATCGTCCTGTTCAAGGGCGAGGTGGACTTGAAGGAGGTGGTCGACGGTCTGAACAAGATTGGAGCCTCCAGTGCCGATTTGGTCCAAGTCTTGAAGATCATCAAGACGTCCGGCGCGTTGCACGCCGATTTGGAGATCCGCTAGCTCAAGATTGTAACGGGAAGAGCCGCTTCATGCGTACAGATGTATCGTTTTCGCTTCCCACTCCGGGGAATGCCCGGGCGGAGGGTTTGGCGGATCGCCTCAAGAACGAGGCCCGCGACCGCCAGCGGCTGAGGGAAGCCGCGGGAGAGTTCGAATCGCTGCTGCTGGAGCAGATGGTGAAGGACATGCGGGCTTCGGTGCCAAAGTCCAAGTTGTTCGGAGACGATCCCGGGCGGGAGTTGTTCAATGAGATGTTGGATGGGGAGTTTGTACGCCTGATGAGCAACCGGGGTGGGGTCGGGTTGGCCGATTTCCTGGTCCAGAACCTGAACGACCCCCACTTCAGGAAATAATTGCCCGGTCCGCCTCAAGTTTTCAGGGGTTGCGCCGAAAGTATGATCAAGCGGGTGTGCCGTCACCCGGGCTGCTTCAAGCAGCCGGAGCCGCCGATGCAGACCATGAAAGAGAAAACCCGGGAACTTTCAAAGGGATATAGAAACGCCGGCGGAAGGATGGCAGTCAGGGCGAGTGGATCTCGCCCTCGATGGCCCGTGAAAGCAGTCGCGTGGAGAACACCATGAAGATCACAGGACAGAATCCCCCAAGGACGGGTGAACTGACCAACACAAAGCCACGGGAAACCGACGGCCAAACCGGCTCGGTCGCGGGCCATAAGGCGCAGGCGCCGGCCGCTGGCCCAACGCGCGCGTCCCTGACGGTGACCAAGGTCAAGGACGCCATCCGGAACGAGCCGGATGTGCGGGCGGACAAGGTGGCGCAGTTGCGGGAACAACTCCGCAAGGGCGACTACACCGTCAATAGCGACGAGTTGGCGGCCAACATGATCAACTCCTCCTTGCGCGAGGACTTGGAACGGCCCTGAAGGCGCCTCCCCCAGGCTGGACCGCAGACGCTCCCGGCCGGACCCGTATCCGTCCACCTCAGGAAGGACTTTGACCGACGATGGCACTTTTGAACGCGGTCACGGAAACCAAGCTGGAAGCGCTCAGGCGGCTGCTGCGGGAGGAAGTTGCCCTGCACCAGACCCTCAAGGAAGAACTGCACCAAGAATCCCTGCAAGACGGCAAGCTCGACGGCGCCACCCTGCTGCGCATGCAACAGCGCAAGTATCACACAGCCCGACAAATCCAGGACCTGGAAAGCCACCGCATCGCGCTGGTGAAGGACCTTGCCAAGGAATGGCAAGAGCCCGCGGAAGCGCTGACGCTGCGCCGCATCGCCACGCGGGTCGGCGGCGAAACCGGCCAGGAGCTGCAGGCCAGCCACGCCCGGCTCCAGGAGTTGGTGCAAGAAATTCGCGACCTGGCCCGCGTCACCGGCGGCAATGCCGGAGCGCGGCTGAAGGCGGTGGATGCAACCCTGGCGGTGATTCACGACGCGGTGAAGGTGCACGCCACGTATTCCGAAGCCGGCAAGCTGCAGAGCAAGCCGGTAACCTTCAAGTACACCTCGGCCTGACCCGGCTCCGAGGGCGGAATCTCCATGACGACCAGTTCCCTCTTCGCGCAATTGGACTTGGGCAAACGCTCGCTGGCCGCCCAGCAGGCGGGCACCAGCGTCGCCGGGCACAACATCGCGAATATCCACAACGAGAACTTCTCCCGCCAGCGGGTGCAGCTCGACCCCCAGCACCCGAGCCGCGGCCGCTTCGGCGCCGGCGTCGACCTGAAGGGGGTGGACCGGCTCACGGACCGGTTTCTCAATCAGCGCCTGATCTCCGAGCAGAGCCGCGGCGGCACGATGGACGCGCGCGTCGGCGCGTTGCGGCGGCTGGAAAACCTGATGAACGAGTCCGAAGGCTTCGGACTGCGCGAGGCGCTCAACCAGTTTTGGTCCTCCTGGGGCGCGGTCGCCAACAACCCCGAGGATCAGATCTTCCGCACGGAACTCACCAACGCGGCCAATACGCTGGCCCGCCGCATGTCGACCCTGGGCAACGACCTGCAGAATCTGCGGCAGGAATTCAACGGACGGCTCGCCGAACGCGTGAACCACGTCAATGAACTGGCCCAGCACATCGCCTCCCTGAACGAGAAGGTGCAACAGGTGGACCGCGGCCAAGGCGAATCCAACGACCTGCGGGACCAGCGGGAAGCGACCCTGAAGGAACTCTCCAAGCTGGTGCAGATCGACTGGTTTGAGAACGAACACAACACTCTCGAAGTGACGGTGGGCAACGGGTTCCCCCTCGTCCACGGGCGCACCGCCAACGCACTGGAGGCATCCTACAGCAGCGGAGAGGCCGGCTACTTCACCCTGCGCGGCATCGACTTCAAGGGCATCAGCCGCGACCTGACGGGTGAGATCAAGGGCGGCGAACTCCCCGAATTGGTCGCCATGCGCGACGAGACGGTGGTGCGCTTCTCCAACAAGCTCGACCAATTCGCATCGGAACTGGCGTTCCAGGTCAACCGCGTGCATTCCACCGGCACGGGCTTGAACGTCCGCAACAACGAACTGCACAGCACCTTTGCGCTGAAGGCGGACGCGCGCGCCGCGCCGTTGCCGTTCCTGAAGGACGGCAAATTCCGCATCCACCTCGTCGACCCGGGCAACGAGTTCCTGGAGACCTACGAGATTCCCGTCAATGCCGGCAAGGACACGCTCGACGACATCGTCAACCGGATCAACAGCACGGTGGGCGACCCCAAGATCCTGCAGGCGCGCGTCAACGCCGACGGCAGCGTGTCCATCGAGGCGAAGGGCGCCCAGCAGTTCGTGATGGGCCAGGACGATACGGACTTCGCCGTGCTGATGGGCTTCAACAACTTCTTCGAGACGCTGCAGGGCGCACGCGACTTCAGGCTCAGCAACAACATCGTGGGCCATCCGGAGCGCATCGCCGCCGGTCGCGGGCTGCTGCCGGGCGACAACTCGGTGGCGCGGGAGATCCAGAATCTGCAGAACGTACCCACGATGGAGGGCCGCTCCGTCACCTTCGACGAGTTCTACAACGGGATCACGGCCGACCTGGGCCTGTCGATCAATCGGGCGCAGAACGACCAGAAGAACCAGAAGATCATCCTCGACCAATTCCAGAAACTGCGGGACGAGGTGTCGTCGGTGAGCATGGATGAGGAAGTGGCCGATATGGTGCAGTTCCAACGCGGGTTCGACGCCGCGGCGAAATTCGTGAACACGGTCGACGAGATGACGAAGACCGTCATCAACATGTAAGCGGGAGTTGACGCACCACCATGCGTGTTACCGACCTGACCAAGCAAAACGCCGTCCTGCGGAACGTGGCGAACAACTCCGCCCGGGTGCAGGAGTTGCAGGAGACCATGGCCTCCGGCAAGCGGATCAACAAGCTTTCCGACGATCCCATCGGCGCGACGCAGATTCAGGACTACCGCACCAAGCTCTCCTTCATCGACCGGGTGAAGCAGAACATCCGCAACAACTTTACGTGGCTGGACCGGACGGACGCGGAACTGGATCACGTCGGCCAACTGCTCGCCCGCACCAAATCCCTGCTGCTGGCCCAGTCCAACGACAGCTCGGACAGCGCCACGCGGCGGGTTACGGCCGAAGAAATCAAGGACATCATCGACAACCTGGTCAATGCGGGCAACGCCAAGGCGGCCAAGGTCTACCTGTTCGCGGGGAGCAAGACGTTTAGCCAGCCGCTCCTGGCCAACGGGTCGCTGCAAGATGCCGGCATCGACGTGAACGACCTCCCCATCGATCAGCGCTTCCTGCTCGATCCGGAGCAGTTTGCCGCCACCATGGATGGCTGGTCCCAGAATCCCTACGTGGTGAAGATCACCAAGGAGGGCGCCATGGGCCGGGCGCACTATGTGGTCTCCGACGATGGCGGAAAAACCTGGAGCCGGGCAAACACCCTGCTCCCGCAGATCGAATTGTTCAATGATCAAGGCAGGCCCAGCGAGAAGGTGATGATGCGCTTCAGCGGCCAGGTGCTCGACCAACTGGGCGACCCGGTCGTCTTTCCCCAGGGGCTGGAGTTCCATTTCGCTCCCAACCCGCCCATCGCCTACCAGGGCAACGACGACAAGCGCATGGTGACGACGGGCGAGGGCGTTCTGCTGCCGCTCAACATCACGGCGCAGGAGCTGTTCTTCGCGGACCCCAACAAGGAATCGTCGGTCGACATCTTCGACATGATGTTCAGCCTGAAGCGCGCCCTGGAGGACAACGATTCCACGGTGCTGGAGAAGCGCCTGAACGACGTGGACCGCGCCTTTGACCAGGTATTGCAGAAGCGGGCCGACATCGGCTCGGTGCGCAAGGAGATGGAGGACCAGATGAACAAGATCCAGGATCGCGAGTTCAACAGCACAAAACAGATGTCCGACCTGGAAGACCTGGACTTCCCCTCGGCGGTCGTGCAGATGAACCTGGCCGATGTGCGGAACAAGGCGACGTTGGACACAAGCGGACGGCTGATTCAGCCCTCCCTGCTCAACTTCCTGAAATAGGAGAGCACGAGAAATTTACGGCGGGCGCGGCAGGTTTGGTTCGGTTCTTGATTACCCAATGAAGTGCCCGCACGAGTGAGGGGTGCCGCCGTCCGCACCATGGGATCGGCAGCCCCCGCCGGGCCAAGGGGTCCCGCGGCAGGGATTGCCGCGCCCCTGGGCAGCGTGCGCGCCCGCCTTGGACGAGGTCTGGCCGGACCCATGATGGGCGGCCCGAGCGTCCAGGGTGCCGGTTACAGCAGGACGACGGGCTCAGCCAGGAGGCAGCAATGCTTATTCTGACAAGGAAGTCAGGAGAAAGCATCACGATCGGTGATGAGATCAAGATCCACGTGATCGAGATCAAGGGAAAGCAGGTGCGCCTCGGCATCGAGGCGCCCAAGAAGTATTCGATTCACCGGGAAGAGGTCTACATCCGCATCCAGGAAGAGAACAAGCGGGCGGCCTCCAAGGCTCCCTTGTCGCTGAAGACCATCAGTGACCTGTGGAAAAAGAAGTAGCTCCGGAACGGGCACAGGCCCAACCGCGGCGGAGGCGAACCGCCGTGAAGCAGTTCCACTAGCATAGGGTTGGCGGTATGAAGGTTGAAACCACGCGATTCGGCACCATTGAGGTGCAAGAAGATCAGGTGATTACCCTGGTCGACGGGATGCTCGGGTTCAGCGGCTGCGGCCGCTTCACCATCATGACGGACGAGATCGGGGAGCCCTTCAAGTGGTTCCAGTCCTTTGACATCCCCTCTCTAGCCTTCGTCGTGATCGACCCGGCGGCGATCCTCCCCAACTACCACTTCTCGGTACGGCGGGATCAGATCAAGCAGCTCGAGGTCGATTCCGTCGACGATCTGCAGGTCTATGTGATCGTGACCATGTCCGGGAACATCCTGGACGTCACGGTGAACCTGCAAGGCCCGTTGGTGGTGAACAAGAAGAACCGGGTGGGCCAGCAACTGGTGCTGAACGATCCCAATTTCAGCACGCGCCATCCGCTCTTCACCAACCAGCCGGAAAACGAGGCGGAAGCCATCGAGGCGGTGAAGAAGGAAAACAAGATCGCCTCCATGCGCGTCGCCATCGCCGGCTGACGGGCCGTCCTTCCCTATGCCGACCCCGGGCCGCCGCCAACCGCCGGTGGACCGGGCACGGCGGGCGTGAGAGCGCCCGCCGCCGCTTTCCCGTGATGGTTCCCCTTGGCAGGCCCAAACGTGTTGTGGCACGCTGACGGCGAAGTGCGCCTCCCCTCGCGCCACCCGTTCCCCCGCCATCCGCCACGGTCGCGCCGCCCATGTGCCTGCTGCTGCTGTCCTTCCGGGCCCATCCCGACGTCGAGTTGCTATTGGGGGGTAACCGGGACGAGTTCCATCGCCGCCCCACCGCGCCGCCGTCGATCATCCACCGCAATCCAACGATCTTCGCCGGCCAGGACCTGGAGGCGGGGGGCACCTGGATGGGCCGCAACGAGTTCGGCCTGGTGGCGGCCCTCACCAACCGGCGCGACCCCGGCTTCGTTCCGCCGCCCAACGTGCGCTCGCGGGGTGAGATCGTCTTGGGGCTGCTCCGGCAGCGGGATCCCGCCCGGGCGGCCGCCTGGCTGGCCGATCAACCCGGCGCGGCCTACCGGCCCTTCAGCGTGCTGTTCGGCGACCGCGAGCGCTTCTACTACCATGCACCCCGCGATCGCTCCCCAGGCGGACTCGCGGCGCCGCGGGAACTGGCGCCCGGCTGCTACGCCCTCAGCAACTCCTCCCTGGACGACCGCTCGTGGCCCAAAGTGGAGCGCTCCCTGCGCTTCCTGGAAGGGCAGCGCGGAGCCTCGGGCGAGCGCATGCTGGACGCCCTGCAGCGCTTTCTCTGCGACGCCACCCCGCCGGACACGCTGCCCAGCGGAGACCCGGCGGAGGAGATCCACGGCGCCATGGGCGCCGTCTTCATTCGCGCACCGGGCTATGGAACGGTTTCCGCCACCATCGTCACGGAAGGGGGCGCGCTGGGCGCGCGCTACTATTACGCGGAAGCGGCAGACATGCTGCGGATGCGGGAACTGGGCCCGCCGCCCTTCCGGCGGCTGGAGACCGCGCCCGCGCGGGAACGGGTGCGCTGAGAGGGCCGGTCAATCCGCGGGGGCGTTGATCAGCGCCGCCGGGGTCACTTCGGACAACACGTCCTGGATCACCTTGCGGTACAACTCGCGATTGGGCTGCCCATTGGCCAACAGGTATTCCCGGGCCGGAAGGTGGCGTTCCAGCTCCATGCTGCGGGAGCGCACTCCGCTCTTGGGACCCCGGGCCAATCCCCTGGCCTTCGCCGCGAACTGCAACTGCAATCCCTCTTCGCCGATCCGCATGGCCACGACGATCTCTTCCAGGGTCGGGTAGGTGGCCGGCGGCTTGAACCTGACGTGGGTGAACCCATCGCTATAGCGGCGGCCACGCGCCTCGAAGGCGAAGTGATTCTCCACCGTGGCGATGAACGTCTCCAGCGGCGGCGCCAGCTTCACCGGCAAGTCGATCACGCCCCGCTTGGCGGCATCGTCCAAGTTTTCCCCATAGAGAAGGAACATGCCGCTGTCCTTGGTCGTGATGGGGCAATCCATCCGCAGAGAGAGCGACCAGGGCACCGATTTCTTGCCCTGTGGCTCGATCGCGAAGTCGTCCGCCAGCACGTGCCGTTCGAGGAATTCCATGGCGGAGACACCCTGCTCCTTGACCGGCTTGAACGCGCCCGCGGCCAGCCCGAGTTCCAGATGCAGACCCGTGCGGCGCTGGGTGTCCTGGCTGACGAGCGTCAGCGTCCCCTGCAGGAGCGAGCCCTGCATCGCGTCGTCATTCGGGATTTCCAGCCGGTATTCGAACGGTCGGGCGAAATGGAAGGCTCTCATGGCGCTCCGGAGGGCAAACCAAAGTGGCCGCCCAGCAGAACCTTAACGGGTCCGCCGTCAATTGAAAAGCCGGGTTCCGGCTAGGCCGGGAAGATCTTCCGGTCGGAAATTCCGGGCAACGCCGGAGAGATGGACGACTTGCGGCGGTGCGTCGCCGATCCGGCAGCCGTGCCGGCTGAAGCAGGGGCCGGACCGGGTGCCGGTGCCGATTGCCCAGGCGCGGGCTCGGTGCGGCGGTGGCGCTGCAGGGTACCGCGGATCAGTTCCAACTGGGCCAGCATCAGGTTTTGCTCCACCTCCGGTGCCCTGCTGAAGCCGGCCTCGATGTCGCGACAGACCCCACGCAGGCGGTCCAGGCGCACGGTCGTATTCGGAAAGGGGTTGCCCACCCGCCGGGGTTGCAACTGGCGCGCCTGTTCCGTGCGCAGAATGGCCTGCAGGTCGTAGTAGTTCCAGTTGTAGATCATGCTGATGCGGCGCAGCAACTCGTCGCCCGGCGCCTCGCCCTCTTCCAGGCCCTGATAGACCTGGGGGCCGATATTCAGCAGGGCGCCGATGATCTCCATGGATTGGCCGGTGAGCAAACGCACCTCCTTGAGGCGGCTGCCCAGGCTTTCCACCTTGGCGCTGCCGGGCGTGCCGTCGGGGTTGAGGGGGAATCCCTGCAACGCGTCGCCCGATGGGGCGGCGGTGGCCATCGCGCGAGAAGTGGAGGCCATCTCGTTCCGGATCAGGCGCGAGATCTCCAGGTAGTTCCACTCCATCATCATGCAGAGGCGCTTCAGCGTCTCCTCATCGGGAACGCGCGTGCCGGCCTCCATCGCCAGGTACTCTTCCGGGCTCAGGTTGAGGAGGATCGCCATCACATCCGGCGCCTGGGCGGCTTTGTCCCGCGCTTCCCGCAGCAGTTCTCCGAGGCGGCTCTTGTAGGCAGACATGAATTCCGAAATTGTAAGTTGATTCAAACGGTTATCATTTCGCGCAGGGCGTACCCGCCCCTGACTCCCCTCTCCGGGGCCCGCGCCATAGGAGAAAGCATGCAAGGGGAACGCCGCCGGAGGACCCGGGTCAGGCCCCGCGTTGATAGAGCACGACGGCTTGCGAGGAATCGCCGGGCGCGTGGGAGGCGCTGCTTTTCACGATGCCCAGGGTTTCTTCCATGTACTCGGTGTGGGCGCCGATCTCCTCCAGGGCCAAGAGTTGCTCGTAGCCCGTGATCTCCCTGCCTCGGCGGTAGCGATAGTAGTCATTGGTGATCTGATAGAGGGATTTGGGGCGGTCCAGATCCTTCATCAGATCCATGATGCGTTGCTGGTGCTCCGCCATGATTTCCATGCAGCGCGCCTCGATGTTCACGATATCGCCATAGTGCGAGGGCAGCCCCAGCCGCGCGGCCTCGCTGCGCGAGCCGATCTTGATCAGCGAGTTGAGATAGTTCCCCAGGCCGGAGCCGCTGGTGTAGATTTTCGGGAATTGATGGGGCGTGACGTGATTCAGCACCTGATCGCCCAGCAACATCACGTCGCCGATGCGGATGCAGGACAGGCCGGGACAGTGCCCCGGCGTGTGGATCACCTCGAAGCCCGCGACGATGCGGGCGCCATCGCCAAAGGCCTCGTCCACGGGAAAGCCGGGGAACGTGCGCTTGGGGTCGCCGTGCATCTTCATGAAGCTCTCCATCTCCTCCCCGGGCATGCCCGATTGCTGGAGAAAGCGCCGGATGCGCTCCCGTCCCTGCATCACCTCCGCGGGATAGTTGGCAATCGTGCCGGCGTCCCACTCGTGCACGTGCAGCTTGGCGCGGCTGGCCTTCAACACATAGTTCAATCCCCCGAAGTGGTCGAAGTGGGCGTGGGTGATGACGACGTGATCCACTTGCTCCAGGCTCACCGGCTCGCCGTAGAACTCCCTCACCACCTCGAAGCCCTCCCGCATGCTCTCCTCCGAGCGGTGCGTGCCCGTGTCCACCAGGGTGACGGCGTTCTTGCTGAGCACCAGGTAGGTGCTCGTCCAGTGATCCTTCCACTCGCCCATGGGAAAGCTGTGGACGGGTATGCGGTAGATCACTTCCCCGCTGGTGAGGGGATAGCGCAGCACGCCGCGCACCCCGAAGCGTTGCAGATACTCGGTGGAGAGATGAGGCTTGAGCGGCAGTTCCCGCAGTGAGCGCACCCGGCGCTGCACCCGGGGGACGTCCAAGCGCAGGTGATGCGCCTTGAACAGGGCCATCAGTTCGGCGTCCAGCGGGTCCAGCGCCGCGGCATCGCCGCGGACGAACTTGCGGAACTCCGCCCGGTAAATGGCCTGCTCCACCTTGTTCATGCGCATGATCCCCGGCTGCCGGTTGCCCCCAGGTTCCCCCAGCGGTGCGTCCTTCCTTATAGGCGCGAATCCGGCGGAACGACAGCGATTCGTGGATGGGTATACCCAACCCGGTGCCGGTCTGATACCTTCAAATCATTCTGTTTGCTTGATTTCCAGGGGCTTCCATGGCCAGTGCCAGTCCACAGGATGAACGCTCCGCTCTGTCCAGGACAGCAACGGCTCCGGTCGAGAACGCGACACTGCTCGTCGTGGACGACGACCCCGATATTCTCCGGGTCGTCCGCTTCTATTTGGCCAAGCAAAACTACACCGTGATGACCGCCGAGAACGGACAGGAGGCGCTCGCGTTCCTGGCCGTGAATCCGGCAGTGGAACTGATCCTCTCCGACGTAATGATGCCGGAGATGAACGGGCTGCAGCTGCTGGAACGCGTGCGCAAGAACCCGATGTGGTCGGAAATCCCGGTAATCCTCATTTCGGCGGAGGGCGAAACCTCAAAGAAAATCGCCGGACTGAACCTCGGCGCCGACGATTTCATCACCAAGCCGTTCAATTTCGACGAGTTGATGGCCCGCGTACGCAACCACTTGCGCTTGCGGCGGTTGCAGCGCGAGGTTCTAACGGCCAACGAGTTGCTGCGCCAGCAGAACGAACGCTTTCTGGAAGACCTGGAAGCCGCCCGCGCCGTCCAACAGGCGATGATGCCCAGCGAATTCCCCCAGAGCCCCCACTACCGGTTGGCCGCCAGCTATCTGCCCGTCGAGCGCGTGGGCGGGGATTTCTTCGACATGGTGGAACTGGACGGTGGCCGCAAATTGGGCGTGCTGGTCGCGGATGTGTGCGGGCACGGCATCGCCGCGGCCTTCATCACGGCCATGACCAAGATCTCCTTCCGCAATGCGTGCTTCACCACCAGCGATCCGGCCAAGGTGCTGGACACCATGAACAAGGCGCTGAATGCGAACATCAAGAACGGCTACGTCACGGCGTTCTACGGCGTGCTGGATACGGAACGGCGGGAATTCGCCTATGCCAGCGGCGGCCATCCCCCCTTGCTCGTGCACCGCCGCTCGGAAAACCGGCTGTTCGATCTGCAGCCCCAGTCCACGTTCCTGGGTTTCTTCGACAAGGTGAAGTTCTCCGCGGACCTGCTGCCGGTGCTGCCGGGCGACCGGATCGTGTTCTACACCGACGGGCTGTACGAAAGCCGCAACCGGAACGACGAGTACTTCACCACGGCCCGGGTGGCAGAAAACGTGCGCCGGATGGGCGAGGGGACCATTCACGAGGTGCTCGACGGGGTGCTGAAGGACTTGCACACGTTTCTCGGCGAGCGCAGCGTGTCGGACGATGTGACGATCGTCGGGCTGGACATTCTGCCGTAGGTCGCCCGCCCCAGGCCCCGCCGGGCGGGTGGAACGACCCTTGACGCCGCGCGGCTTTCCAATTGACAACCTGCCACCGCGCCGTTATCGTGCGCTCTTTAGGACCCTACGTCCCCATCGTCTAGCTGGCCTAGGACACCGCCCTTTCACGGCGGCGACAGGGGTTCAAATCCCCTTGGGGATACTGAAATGGAACGCGCCTTCATCGCGCAGGGAATGACCATCGGCAGGTTGAAGCCTCCCTCCCCGCCGTCACCGTTACACCACAGGACGATTCCGCACGCGCAATGACCAGGGCCGGTAGCTCAGTTGGTAGAGCATCTGACTTTTAATCAGGTGGCCGCGGGTTCAAGTCCCGCCCGGCTCATTCAAATAAAAAGAGAATTCGGAAAACCATCAGGTGGCTGCCCACTGGGATTACACCGGGCTTACACCGCCCCGAATTCTCCCGCGATCCCCCACCGGCATCGGCGCCCCCGGCCGTCCCTTACGGTCTGGGTCCCAACCTGGCAGCGATTTCCCAACGTCCAGGGCAGACGCCCGCCTTGCCCTTGGACTGTGGGCGTCCGCACGATTTACGGGCCTGTTTTGCGCGCCGGGATGGCATTGGGCTACCAGCCGTGCCGCCACCCCCACCACCACATGCAGCACCACCCCGGCCCTGTCCACGCCAATTCTGCATCGTGCCGACAGCCACGCGTCCACGTCATCCTCAGTGGCGTATTCAGCGAACGCCACGGCAACCGCCCATCCCCGCGCCCGGCACAAGGTGGAAAAACATCGCCGCCTGAAACCCTTTTACACACCCATTGACGGCGGCTGCGATACAGGTCGGGTTTCGTCAGACCGCCTACGTGCGATACGCTTTGCGACGTCGACTCGAGATCCATGGGGCCCGCGAGGCGGGCGGCAGTGCGAGACTCAGGAGACGATGAATCCTCCGCAAGGCGAAGTCAGCGTCGGGCGGCAGCCTATTGACCGGATGGGCGACGGGATCGCCGGGGTCGGCGACGGGCACGGATCGGGGGGTCCGGTGTCCGTTCTTCCGGGAAGGTATCACCGGATTCGGGGCGGTTGGCTGGCCGGGGATGATCCAGAATGGGCAGGTCCGGCATCAAGTGCAGTTGGGAGAGTGCCGCCTCGACCTTGTCGCGAGGCGCCGCCAGGGGCTCGGTCAGTAGCGCCATGAGCAGCCAGGCTTCGCGCTCGCCTGCCTTGGGCCGGCGTTCCGCGCCATCTCCGGTGCTGAGGATGACCCGCGTCGCCCCCAGGATCCGCAGCGCCGGCTCCACCTGGCCCCGCAGCATTCCCCAATCGCCCAACATCTTGGGCAAACGTTGTTTGGTGGCGCGCAGCATGCGCCGCCCTTCCGTGCTGTCCCCCGGCTTGCCGGTCAGGTAGGCGCGAAACGCGGGGTGTGCAAGCACCGTCAGCACCGCCAACAAAGTGACGGTCGGGGGAATGGGCTGACCGCCATCGCGTGTCCAGCGGTCCAGGGTCATCAGCAGCGGCATCAGCGTCGCGAGCGGCTGCAGCCGTGCTTCCGGCGCGAAGAACCACTCCTGCCCCTCCACTCCCAACAACGGCTCCAACAATCCAAGCCGGTCAAATTCCGCAAAGACCTGTTCGGCGTTTCCCGCAGTCATGAAGCGTTGCATCTCGTCGGCGAGCCGGTGGCGCGTCACCCGGAGCAGCCCGTCGGTCATGGGCCGGATGGCCGACTGCACCACCGGATCGAGCGCGAAGCCCAGGCGGACCTTGAAGCGAATCGCCCGCAGCATGCGCACCGGATCCTCGGTGAACGACACCTGGGGTGGCGAAATCGTGCGGATACGGCGCGCCTGCAGATCCTCCAACCCCCCGACGTAGTCGATCAGGGACATTTCCAGGGGATCGAACATCAGCGCATTCACCGTGAAGTCCCGGCGAAAGGCATCCTCGGCGGGCGTACCGAAGGTGTTGTCCCGGTGAATCATTCCCTCCC
>JBGPEV010000003.1:0-20886 GCA_041482995.1 bacterium
CTCCATCCAGATCGGCAGCATCCGCTCCGTGCACACCATCGGCATCAACGACGAGGTGGTGCAGGGCTTCGCCAAGCATTGCGGCGAGGAGTTCGCCTATCACGAGTACCAGCACTACATCTCGGCCATCAGCACCCGCTTCCTGGGCAAGAAGGGCTCGGATTTCGAGGCGGTGGACAAGGCCAACGCCAAGTCCAGCCACAAGGATCTGTGCAAGATTTACCGCGAGCAGATCGTTCCCGACTTTCCCCAGAACGGCTTCGAACAATTGCGCCTGGTGCTCACCTCCATGGCCGGCCAATACCTGGAAGATCCCATGAACGACGGGATCGAGGCCGGCCTGCTCGTGCAGATGATGGTGTACGGCAACTTCGGCGAGAACTCGTACAACGGGAACTTCTTCTCCCGCGATATCGTGTCGGGCGCCCCGCGCCTGACTGGCTACTTCGGGCACAACGAGTTCGATACGCCCAAGGAACGCGCCCTCGACATCAACTCGATCAAGAAGGATTACCTGGAGCAACTGCGCTCCGTCGCCGTTCAATTGGAGGAAAAGTTCCTCGATATCCGCGAGATCAAGTTCGTGGTCGAGGAAGGCAAGAGCTGGGTGGTGGAACAAAATCCGGTCGATGCCAAGTCCACCCAAGCCGAGATCCGGACGTTGCTGGACCTCAACCGCAAGGGCCTGATCCCGACGGAAAAGATGGTCTCGACGATCCCGCCGGCCCAGATTCAGGACTTGCTGCACCCGGTGATCGACCACAACACCACGCTGGACATGCCCAAGGCGGTGGGCGGCCTCGCCGGTTCTCCCGGCGCGTGCGTGGGGCGCGTGTGCTTCACCACGGCCAAGCTGCTCGCCGAGTACCGCCGCTGCTCGCTGATGGGGATCAACTCCGATTTGATTCTCTGCATGCCCCACACCGATGCGGCGGACGTGGAAGGCATCGAGATGAGCAAGGGCGTCATCGCTTCCGTGGGCGGTTACGCCTCCCACGCGCCGGTCGTCTCCCGGAGCTTGCGCAAGCCCTGCCTGCTGTATGAAGACATCCAGTTCAAGGAAGGCTACATGGTGATGGGCGGACTGAAGGTCAACGAGTTCGACGTCATCTCCATGGAAGTGCCGACCTACACCGATCCGACCGTGTGGCAGGGCGGGGCGGAATTGGTCTATCCGGATACCGCCACCAACGGGCTGGAGGACTTCATCGGCGCCCTGAGCGGCGTCACCGCCGCTTTCAAAGTCTACGGCAAGGCGATGACGGTGAACGACATCAAGGTCGCCATGCGCCTGGGGGCCGAGGGCATCGGGCTCTTCCCCTGCGACACCCTGCTGAAGAACCCCGGCACGGTGACGCACTTCCGGGAAGCCCTGCTGCTGTCCGAGCCCGAAGCGCGCCAATCGGCCTTGAAGCAGACGCGGACGGCCATGCAGGCCGATGTGCTGGAAATCTTCAAGACGCTGGAGGGCAAGAAGATCGTCTTCCGGCTGCTGGAGAGCCCGCTGACCGACTTCCTTCCCCACTCCCCGGAGGAGATGGAGACGCTGCTGAAGGACCTGACCAAGCGCTACAAGCAGACCCGCAAGGAAGAGTTGATCTCCCGCGCCAGCCAGTTGCGCAACGTCAACCCGATGTTGGGCTTGCGGGGCAGCCGGATCGCCATCTCCTACCCGGATCTCTACGAGGCCCAGATCGCGGCGATCTTTGCCGCGGGGTGCGAGCACACCCGGTCCGGCGGCCAGGTGAACCTGGAGTTGATGATACCAGCAGTCATGACGGACTCCGAAATGCGCTTCATCCGCAACGGGCGCAACATCGAGAGCACGACGATCAAGGGCGTTCGCACGGTGGATCAGGAAGTGGCCAAGGAGTTCGGGCTGAAGGAACTGCCCTTCACCTACCTGGTGGGCTCGGTGATCGAGCTTCCCGCGGCTGCGCTGATGGCGGGCCACATGGCGAAACAGTCCGACTTCTTCGGGATCGACACGGACATGCTGACGCAGACGACCAACGGCATGTCGAAGGACGACGTGAACATGTTCCTGCCCTCCTACACGCAGTACGATATTCTGAAGGACGACCCGTTCCAGATTCTGTCCATGCCGGTGAAGGAACTGATCGGGGCGACCGTGCACTTCGGCAAGATCACGCGGCCGGACATGCAGATCGGGATGCTGGGCGAGCACGCGTCCGATCCGGTGAACATTACGTTTGCGCTCAACACCAACCTGAACTTCGTCACCTGCTCTCCCTATGGAGTGCCCATCGCCAAACTGGCCGTGGCCCAGCACGTGCTGAAGCAGGCTGCAAAGAATTAACCGGTCTATTGTGGGACCGGACGGAGGCGGAACGCCGACGGGTTGCGCCAAGTGCGACACTTGACTCCGGCCAGGGCCGTACGTCATGGTGTGGCAACGTTTTCGGAAAGAATGCGGGCTGACTGGGCCGCCCAACCGCAGGCCGGCGCCCGGCATGGTTACGAGTTACGAAATATCGAATCGCAGCGGGTGCAGGTTCTTCACCAAAAGGAGTGAAAATGGCTGACGACATCCTTACTCACGGTCCCAATATCATCCATCCGGAGACGCCGAGCGCGGTGGGCTCGCGCAACAGTACCAACCGGCATGGTCGGGACGAGTACGCCGAAGCCAAGCAGATGGTGGATGAGGAGGTCGACAAGATTCTCAACCACCTGCACGCCCGCCTGCCGCCGGAAGTGCTGAGCCGCGTCGAGGTGATGGGGACGGTCAAGTCCAAGCTCCATACCTACTTCAACCAGAACTTGCAGAACATGCTCAACCGGTATTTGACGACGGTTGAGGATGAGATGGGCAAGAAGGTTCGGGACCTGGTGGACATGGAAGAGTTGGGCGGCCTGAACCGCTACACCCCGCGCCCGATATCGTACTTGTTGGACCGCATCGGCGGCGCCGACAAGTTCCACACCGGCGAGGTGGAGAAATCCATCGTGAACATGTTCGGCCACCTGCAAGGCCACGTGCAACGGGAAATGAACGACCTGGAGACCCACACCAACAGCCTCCTGCGCCGCAAGACCGACGTGGGCGCGTTTGTGCGCGGTGAGAACGCCTACGCCATCGTGAAGTGCTCCTTCCGCGACAGCGCGGCAAAACCCACGACGGTGTTCGACCTCAAGCTCTCCCTGAACATTTTGGCGAGCGAGCTCATCAGCCCGCTCTTCCCTTTCCAGGTGACGATGACCTACCTGGTGAAGGACCTGCTCGCCAAGCGCGTGCAGGACGCCATCGAGGCGGAATTGGCGAAGCTCGATTCCAACCTGGTGGACGAGGGCAAACCGGAAATGACCTACGAGGAAAAGATCTTCGAGCGCATCAAGGCGCTGGAGAGCCACATTTCCGACGAGGACACGGAGGGATCGCGCCGTTACTCGATTCTGAGCAAGAAGTTCCTTGACGCCATCGAGGGCGTGCACGCGGAGATTGCCTCGTCGGAATACGACGCGCTCGGCATCCGCGAGAACATCTTCAAGATTATCGAGACCGACAACATCCGTAACCGCGGCTTCAACACGGCGGTGAACTCGTTGACGCACGTGCTGGACTGGAGCCGGATGGGCTATCAGCACATCGAGAACTACAAGACCGGCCGGCGCCTGTTCATCCGCGAGTATGAGGCCACCGAACTGGCCCGGTTGCCGGACGAACGGTACCAGATGGAACTGTCGTTCTTCGATGGCAGGCAGGTCCTGGTGCTGCGCGAGGCCTACATGGCTCAGTTGGTGGAGTTCGAGCGCACGATCAAGGAAGCGTGGGACGTCGTCGAGCAGATCTACGTGGAGCACCGCACTCAGACCGGCAAGCTGGACTGGGACGTGCTTTCCGCCAGGGTGCTCGGCAGCAAGCAACCCAAGCGCTCCTGGTTCTCGGCACCCTCCGAGGAATCGGCCGAAAAACCCCCGGCGGACGCGCTGCGCTGGAACGAGGTCTCGTTCCTGCAGCCGGAAGACACGGCCAGCCAGAAGGACAATCCGACGCTGGAACGCCGCCTGAGCGACCTGCGCGCCCGCTTCCCCCTGATGCGGGAAAAACTGCAGACGGTGTTCGAGGAAACCAATCCCAAACTGCGGGAAATCGTCGAAGGCCGGGTGAACTTCCTGGACGGCGAGTTCATGCGCTTCGCGGCACTGATCAACCCGTTCCATCTCAATCCTGGCTTGCTGCTCGATGTGGACATCACCACGATCAAGCGCAAGAGCACGACCATGATGAAGATGGCGAACGTGCTGAACGAGTTCCTCAACTCTGTGTCCAAAGGGTTCGCGGATTCGGCCTTCGCCTCCTTCTCCCGCCGCCGCTCCACGGAGCGGACGGACATGCAGGGCGAGTTCGAAACCGGCGGGGGCGTTACGGAAATGGCCGCCCAGGCCGGCGAGGAAGTGTACAAATAGTCCCAAGGGGCGGGAGCTTCCGGTTCCCGCCCCGTTGGTTCCCCGCCTTGCCCTTCCCGGGCGATTGCCCCATCATCGAAGTCAAACGGCGCGTCATCCGCCCGGCACGGGCTGGCCGCACGGCTGCGGGCCGAGGCTCGACCGCTTGCCTGAGGAGGGGGGAACCCCGGCTCGCGGGGCGCGGACATCGCAGAACCGGCACTCCCGCAAGCTGACCTGATCCATGGCGCGCTCCACATGTTTGATCGGCCTGTCCCGACCGGTCATTGAAGGCTATATCGCGGAGGGCCGCGAGAGCGGGCCCCGCCCGGCCCGCCCGGCGTTTGCCGCGGAGGCTCCCGCCGGAGGGGCGCCGCCCCAGGAGGCTTCACTGGCGGCGTTTCTGGCGGAAGCGGGCTGGGAGCCAAGCGTGGCGGTGGTGGTGTTGCCGACCGAAGAGGCGACCTTCCGGCGGCTGAAGTTCCCCTTCCGCGAGCCGCGCCGCATCCGCCAGGTGATCCGGTTCGAGTTGGAGGCCGAACTGCTGGACGATATCGCCCAGTTCACCATTGAGCAGGAGATCGCCCCGGCAGGCGAGGCTGCGGCAGAGGTGCAGGCCTATCTGGTCAAGACCGAGCGCGTGCAGGCCGCGGTTGAAACCTGCCGCGCCGCGGGCCTCTCTCCCTATCGCATCACCCTGTCGGTGCATGCGCTGCTGGCGGCCCGGCCGCCCCAAGCGCCGCTCACGTTCCAGGTGTATGCCGGCGCGGAGGAGTCTTTCACGGCCCTGGTGCGGCAGGGCCGGATCGAGGCGGTGCGCGCGATCGGGACCGGCTTGTCCGCCTTGGTGCTCGATCTGCACCGCCAGGGCATCGCCACCGCGCAGGAGATCCACCGGGTGCTCGCCGGCGAGGGGGAACCTGACAAGGTGAACCGGGCGCTGGTGCGCTCCCGGATGATGCATGAATTGACCGGCCTGGCCACGGAGGTGAACCTGTTCCTGCGGGCGCACGACCAGGGGCAGCCCTTCGCCGTGGAATGCCACGGCCTGTTCGGCGGCTATCTGCGGCGGAGCGATGGCGGCCGGATCGAGGCGGTCGCCGATGCCCCCCGCGCCGGCGACGTCCCGGAGCGGCGCTATCTGGGGATTCTCGAGGAACTCCAGGCCGCCCCGCTGGCGCTGCGCACCCGCCAGGGGATCAACTTCTACACGGCGGGCGCCGGCCTGCTGGGCCAATTGACCGAGTTGCGGCGCCCGCTCATCGCCGCCGCGGTGGTGTCGATGCTGGTGTTGGGGCTGGCAGGCACCCGCTACATCCTGCGCACCGTGGAACTGTGGCGCGACCGCAGCGCAATTGAGGCGCAAATCCAGACCGTGCTGCGCAAGAACATCGCCTCCAATCCGTCCGTCGGCATGGGCCTGCCCATCCTGCGTGAACGGGTGCAGAAGGCCCGGGAGGAGGCCAAAGGGACCGCCCGCTTCGCCAGCTACCGCTACGATACCCTCGCTCTGCTCAGCGACCTGTCCGGTTCCATCGGCAAGTCGAGCGGGATCACGGTGGAATCGCTCACCCTGGGGAAAGACCGCGTTTCGCTGGTGGGCACGACCCCCAGTTTCCAGGCCTCGGAGGGCCTCAAGAACCAATTGGCAACCTTGGCGGCCTTCAAGGGGAAGGAACCCAAGCTGACCCACCAGCGGGCCGGGCAAACGATTACTTTCCGCCTCACGATCGATTGACGCACCTATGGTACTGACCCAACGGGAAAAGCGGTTGATCTTTGCCCTGGCTGCGCTGCTGGCGGTGGTGGCGGTCTTTGCCCTCGTGCGGGGACTGGTGGGCTTCCAGCGGGGACTGGCCGAGCAACTGGACGTGGAGCGGAGAATGCTCGCGCAGGTGCAGGCGTTGGACGGCGAATTGGCGCAACTGGAGCGGAGCAAACGCACCCGCGGCCTGGAAGGCTCGTTGATTGGGTACATGGAGCAACTGGCCGATCGGGCCGGGCTCAAGTCCCGCGTACAACTCAATCCCATCACCCAGAACACGGCCGCGCGCATCCAGGCCATCGATCTGAAGGCGGATCAGATCACGCTGGATGAAATGGTGAAATTGATGTACACGATTGAAAATGCAGAGTTTATTCTGGTCATCGACCAGGTCGAAATCAGTCCGTCGTTCAAGGAGAAGGACCTCCTGCGCGTTTCCCTCCGGGTGTTGGCCCAAACCTGAATGAAGCGATTCGTAGCGATACTCACGGCGGCCGCGTTGTTTCTCCTCGCCTTCGGGTGGGGATTCGCCCTCAACTTCCCGGATGCGGCCGTGACCCGGGCCATCGAGGCGAGCGTCAATACATCTCCGCTGCTGGCGATCGGACTGGCGCCGGTCCGCCTCACGCTCACGGGATTGCGCAGCGACCGGCTGACGGTGCGCAAAGTTGGCGCGCCCGATGACCCGCCGTTGCTGACGCTGACCGATGTGCGGCTGCCCTACCGGCCGGCGCTGTTCCAAGGCGCGCCGCTGCAAGCGGCGTTGGGCAGCGACGGCCGCGTGAACGGATTTTTCGCTTGGGATGGCTCGGACATCACCGTGAACGATCTTTCCGCCCGCCTGGAAGACCTGCCACTGAGCTACGGCGTGCCGGGCATGACGGTCAAGGGCCGCATCACCCTGTCTGGCCACTTTAGTGCGGGCCGCAGGCCGGGGAGCACCCGGGCAGAACTGCCGGATGGGCAACTGCGCGGCCGGGTCGAGGCCGTCGAGGTGAGCGGCCTGAATGTGGCCGGGACGGCGTTGCCGGTCACCCGCTTGCAGGACGTGGAGATCAGCCTGCGCACCGGAAGAACGGTACAAATTGAACGGATGGAAGCGCACGGCGATCTACAGGGAACGGTGCAAGGGTCGGTGGTTCCCAATCTGGACCGCATCCAGGACTCCCGGCTCAGTCTGACGGTGGCCGCTTCCCTGCGGCCCGCGTGGATTCAGGACACTGGAGCCCTGCGGCCTGTCCTGGAAGGGTTCTTCCCGGGCGGCCGCATCGAAGGCACGCTGGGTGGGACGGCGGGGCAACCGGCGTGGTCCGCCACGAGGAGTCGACGATGAGGCTGGCCAGACCCGGCTATGTGGCCATTCTCGGCGTGGTGCTGCTGCTGGCCGCTTTCCAATTGGGAATCTTGGCCTATGGCGAACTGACCACGGCCCTCCAGGCCGATCCGCCATTCGTGCTCGAAGTGCTGCCGGGTGAACCCTTCACCCAGGTGACGCGCCGCTTGGTCAACGAGCACCAGTTGCGCCACCCCGGCTGGTTTCACCTGCTGGCGGTGCTGCGGGGCGATACCGGGCGCATCCAGGCGGGCGATTACGCGCTCACCGGCAAGGTGACGCCCAGCGCGCTGCTGGACGATCTGGTCTCCGGCAAGGGCGCCTTTGCCGCCATCACGGTACCCGAGGGCCTGGCCGTGCAGGAGATCGCCGCCCGCGTGGAGGAGCAGGGGCTGGGCAACGCAGCGGAGTTCCTGCGCTTGGCGCGCGACCCGGCCTTCATCGCCTCGCTGAAGCTGCCCTTTCCGCCCCGCGCGCCGTCCTTGGAAGGGTACATCTTCCCGGAGACCTATTTCATTCACCGTGCGGCGGGCGAGGCGGCCCTGTTGACCGTGATGGTGAGGGAGTTCAAGAAGCGGGCGGCGGCGCTGTTGATGGAACGGGCGTCCAGCGTGCGCATGAATCCCTACGACGCCCTGATCCTCGCCTCCATCATCGAGAAGGAAACGGGGGTTGACGCGGAACGTCCCTTGGTCTCCGCCGTATTCCACAACCGGCTCAAGGCGAGGATCCGCCTGGGGAGCGACCCCACGGTGATCTACGGGATCGCCCAATTCAATGGTAACCTGACCCGTGTGCATTTGAAGACGCCGGGGCCCTACAATACCTACGTGAACTTCGGACTGCCGCCCACGCCGATCACCAGCCCGGGCATGGCCAGTCTGCGGGCGGCGGTGGAACCGGCCAAGGCGGACTACCTGTACTTCGTGTCAAAGGGCAATGGCACCCACTACTTCTCCAACGACTATTCCGCCCACGAGAAGGCCGTCGACCGGTACCAAAGGCGGCCCCAACAGCGGCGCCGCACCTGACGGTGACGATCGGTGACCCTTTACAGCTATCGGGCGGTCTCCCCCGCGGGAAGGACCGAGAAAGGCACCGTCCAGGCCGGGTCGGAATCCGACGCCCGCTCGGACCTGCGGGAGCGGGGACTGTATCCCCTCGATGTGCGCGCCTCCCAGGCGGCCCGGTTGAACTGGGCCCGCCTGCTCCGCCTGGGGCGCGGGCCGCGGCTGTCTGTGCAACAACTGGCCGTCTTCACGCGCCAGTTGGCCACCCTGCTCCAGGCCACCATCCCCTACGACACGGCCGTCGGCCTGATTCTCCAGGAGACCAGCGATCTCGCCTTCAAGAGCGTGCTGGCCGAAGTCCGGGGCCGCGTGGTGGAGGGGGCCTATCTGGCGGACGCCTTGGCGGGATTTCCCGGACTCTTTCCGCACATGGTGGTCAATATGATCCGCGCCGGGGAGACCAGTGGCACTCTGGTGGCCGTGCTTCTGCGCCTGGCGGACTACTACGACAACGTGAGCCGCCTGCGCACCAAGATCGCGTCGGCCCTGGTCTACCCCATCTTCATGACGATCTTCGGCTTCGCGGTGGTGATCTTCATGGTCACCTTCATCATCCCGCGCATCAGCCGCCTGTTCGACAGCTTTGGGGCAGTGCTGCCGGTGCCCACCCGCATCCTGATCGGCATGAGCAATCTGGTGACCGGGTACTGGTGGCTCCTCCTGACGGTCGCCGGGGGCATCGTCTATGGCGCCGGGCGCTACCTGCGCACGGAGCGCGGCCGCCTGGCGCGCGACCGGGCCGAGCTGTCGGTTCCGCTGCTACGCGGGTTCCGCCGCAAGGTGATCCTGCAACGTTTTACCCAGACATTGGCCACGCTGCTCAAGAGCGGCGTGGAATTGAAAACGGCGCTGACGGTGGCCACGGAAGTGATGGAGAACCGGCTGTACCTGCAGGCCATGGATCGTGTTATCTTCGATGTGCAGAACAAGGGCCTGCCGTTCTCCGTGGCGTTGCGCCGGGTGTCCGGATTTCCCGAGGACCTGTGCCAGATGGTGGCCATCGGGGAGGAAACCGCCACCTTGGACAGCATGCTGGAGACCGTGGCCAACCGCCTCTCCCAAGAGGTCGCCGCGACCCTGGATGCCGCGACCGCGCTGTTCGAGCCGGTGCTGATCCTCGTCATGGGCGTGGTGGTGGGGTTCATCGTGATTTCCGTCCTGCTTCCGCTGCTGCAATTGAACCAACTGGTGCACTGATGATCGAGATTCGCTCCGCGCTGCTGCGCCGCCTGCGCCGGTTGCCCCGTTGGGGGCGTCAAGCGCCGCGCGACCCCCGGCGGGTGCCCGGTTTCACGTTTATCGAAGTGCTGGTGGTGCTCATCATCCTGGCGCTGATCGCCGGCATCGTGGGCACCCAACTGCTGGGCGAGGCCGAACAGGCCAAAGTGGACGCGACCAAGATCCAGATCAAGGCACTGGGCTCCGCCCTGGATCTCTACCGGCTGCACAATTCCACGTATCCCACCTCCGAGCAGGGGCTGGCGGCGCTGCTGCGCAAGCCGGAAGTGGGCACGATCCCCGAGGCTTGGCGGGGGCCCTACCTCACATCGAACAACCTGCCCACGGACGGCTGGAAGCGCCCGTTCCTCTATGCCTCCGACGGCCGGAGCTATGCGGTCACCTCCCTGGGGGCCGATGGGGTGGAGGGAGGGAGCGAACTCAATGCCGACATCAGCAGCACGAACCTCTGATTCGTGGCGCGCCACGGGATTTACCTTGATCGAATTGATCCTGGTGCTGGGGCTGCTGGGTCTGTTGATGTTGCTCGCCCTGCCCGCCTTCCAGAGCCTGCTGGAGGGCACGGCCAAGCGGGAGACCGCCCGGCTCACCGGAGTGATCCGCCTGCTGCGCAACGAGGCGGTTCTCACCCGGCGGCCCTTCCGCCTTGTGATCGATCTGAGGCAGGCCGAGTATTTCGTGGAGGAACGCACGTTGGACGGGAAGTACGTGGAGCGCCACGAGCCGTCCGCGCTGGCCAAGTACCGCTTCGCCAAGGGCTTCCAGATCAAGGATCTGATCCTGAACGGGAACACGCGCTATCCCCTGGTGGATCAGCGCGTCGACTTGGTGCTCGACGTGTCCGGCTTCATGGATTCCTTCGCCCTGCGCTTCACGGTGGATGGGGTGGCCTACACGCTCAAGGTGTCCGGCTTCACCGCGGACGTGGACCTGGTGAAAGGACATGCGCTGGATTGACCGGAAGGCCATCCTCCATCCCCCCCCGGTGAGCCGGGCGGATGCGGCGCCGCCACACGCGGCGCCTGCGGAGCGCGGCCCGCGCCGGGGTTGGCGGGCCCCGGCGTTCACGATGCTCGAAGTGCTGGTCGCGCTCTCCATTCTGGCCATCGCGCTGTTGGCCGTGCATGAGGGATTCATCTCCACGCTGTTCGTCAACGCTTCCACCCGCGGCCTGTGGAAGGCGATGGTCTATACGAACAACGAGTTGCTGCGCTGGGATCGCCTCGGCCAAGCGGCCGTTTCCGTGGACCAGGGCGAGTTCCGCCCCGACGAGCAGATGGCGGGCTACGCGTGGCGGCGGGAGATCAGCGACGAAGAGCCCCTGCCGGGGGTGCGCGTGCGGCGCATCCGGCTGGAAATGACCTGGTCGGTGGCCGGGCGAACGCAGTCCTATCGGGCGGAGACCTATGTGGAAGCGAAGTAGCCTCCCGGCCGTCTCACCCCCAGGCCCGCATGCTCCCGGATTGACCCTGGTCGAGCTGCTGGCCGCGCTGTCGATCCTCGCCCTGGTGCTGACCCTGGCGTACGGGTCTTTCTTCCAAATCTCCGGGGCGGCCAACAGCCTGA
The DNA here is from genome assembly GCA_041482995.1 of bacterium. Lineage (GTDB taxonomy): Bacteria > SAR324 > SAR324 > SAR324 > JACQKK01 > JBGPEV01. The sequence goes on from JBGPEV010000003.1 coordinate 11,384, forward strand.
AGGGCGAACTGAGCGAGCAGCAGGAGCTGCGCATGCTGCTCAAGCTGATTGCCGACGACCTGCAGTCGGCCCGCTATCTCGCCAACTTCGCCACCAAACAAACCACCAAGGCCGTGAACGCCACCGGGATCGTGGCCCGCGTGCGGTTCGTCGGCAAGACGGAATTTTCGTTCATCGGCTTTCATGCCGCCACGGAAGCCCGCTTTTTCCGGCAGCGGCCGCCGGAATTGGACCCCGGCCTGCACGAAATCGGCTACGGCGTGCAGGAGGACAGGGACAACAACACGCTTAACCTCGTGCGCCGGGAGGACTATTACCTGGACGCCGATATGGAGTCGGGCGGCGTGACCGTGATTCTCGAGCGGAGGTTGGAAACGTTCTCCCTGGCCTTCCTGCTGCCGCCGGACACGGCGGGCAGCACGGCCGAGCGCTGGGAGCGGGAGTGGAATTCCATGGAGCGTCCCGAGGGGTCCCGCATGCCCCGCGCCATCCGCATCGGCCTGGGCCTGATGGGCAGGGACGGCCAGCCGCTTCGGGAGACGCTGGAAGTGAACCTGCCCGATGCCTTGAAGGTGGGATCGTGAGCACGCCCGCCTCTCCGACGCGTCCCGGCATTGCCCTGCTGACGGCCCTGGTGGTCGTGCTCTTGCTGACCATGTTCCTCTCCGAGCTCTTCTTCGCCACCGGACTGGAGTTGCGCTCCCTGCAGTCTTTCAAGGACTCGGCCCACGCGCGCCGATTGGCCCGCTCGGTGCTCAAGGCGACGGAGATCGGCCTGCTGCAGGACGAGGTTCAGTTCTTCTCCGGTTACCGCCAGCTTCAGCAGGTGCTGACCTTGTCGTCCCTCGCGCTGGAAGGCGGACGGCTCGTCACGCTGGACGTCGCGCCACTGGATTCGCGTTTCAACCTGAATGACCTGGCGGGACTGCAACCCGGCAAGCCACAGGACCTGCTGCGCTTTGAAGTTTTCCACAATCTCATGGCAGGGATCATGATTCCTCCGCAGGACCCGTCGGCCCCCGCGACGCCCCTGCCCGCTGCCCGCATCAGCGCGATCTACGCGGATTTGATGGACTGGCTGGATACCGATGACCTGCCCTACACCGCGCCCGACGGCACCCCCGGCGCCGAAATGACTTCCTACTTCGCCACGGATCCGGAGTATGTGCCCAAGAATCAGCTGTTGGACCGCCTGGAGGAAATCCGCCTGCTGCGTGACTACCCGGAGGCGCACATCCCCTGGAAGGAAATCGAGCGGCGCTTTGTCGTGCGGGCCAAATCCACCAAGAACGATCTTTATCCCGAGAAGCTCAATGCCAATTTGGCCACCCGGGACGAAATCGTGGAGTACCTGCAGGCGCGCCTGATCACCACGCCGTCGGTATTGTCCGATGGGCCGATTGGATCGATCCAGAAGGAGGTGAACAAGTACGCGGAGAATGCCGCGGAGATTGCCGACGCGATCGTTCCCGACGGTCAGCCGCGGCCGGTCTACACCGACGGCACGATCAAGAACGCGATCACCGCCGCGGGCCTGAACGGAAATGCCGCGAATCAGGTGTTTACGGCGATCAGCCAATACTATCGGGTGAGCATCATCACGGAGGTGGACAACATCCAGGCCAATCTGAGCGCCGTGGTGTCCGTGAATCGCAACCCGGCCGACCGCACCGGCAAGAGCGCGGAAATTCAGCAGTACTACCTCAACTAGTCCGGCGATGAAGCCCATTGGGCACACGATCCTGCGGCAGGATGCGGTGACGTCCACCAACACGCTCATCCTCAACGATGAGGCCTTGCTGGACAATCACGGGCTGGTAATGACGGCCCGGCACCAGACGGCGGGGCGCGGCCGCATGGGGCGGGTCTGGGCGTCCATCCCCGGGGCGCAGCTTCAGTTCTCGGTGGTCGTCCATCCCCGCCTGCGGGAAGCCGACGTGCCGGTGATCGCGCTGATCGCGGGTCTCGCGGTGGCCGGCGGCATTCGGGAGGCGACCGGGCTGGCCCCGCGGCTGCGCTGGCCCAACGATGTGTTTGTCGCGGGACGCAAGGTCTGCGGCATCTTGGTGGAGGCCAAGCCCGATGCGGCCGGCCGGTCCCGGTTGGTGATCGGCATCGGTATCAATTGCCAGGGGCGGGCGGAGGACTTCCCCCCGGAGGTGCGGCCGATCCTGATCACCTTGGCCCAGGCCAGTGGCCGGCCCGTGGACAACGAGCAGGTGCTCCAGGCCGTGCTCGCGCACTTGGAGCGGCTGCTGGTGCGCCTGGAAGCCGGGGAGAAGGCCGCGCTCCTGGCCCAATGGCAGAGCTTCGCCGACGTTCAGGGCGCGCGCGTGCGCCTCCCCACTCCGCGGGGGCCGGTGACTGCAACGGTGGAAGGCGTCAACGCCGAGGGGTATCTAACGGCACGGGACGACGCCGGCGCCAGGCACGTGATCGTCTCCAGCGACCTCGAATGGCTGACCTCCGGGGTGCGCCCCTAGTGTTTACAATTCGAATTTCGTGGACCATCCACAGACAGCAAATGCCCAACGGCCACAAACGGTGGCGACGGGCCTCCTGGCCCGTCTCCAGGCCCGCGCCGCCGGCCAGGAGGCCGGCCCCCACCGAAGCGGTCTTTGCATGGCGGGTATTAGCGCATCCAGTCCGGCAGCCAATAGACGTTGGCGGCCAGCGGATCCACGTAATATTTCTGACCCCCTGTCACATAGGTGCGGGCTTGCGGCCGCTCATCGGCTTCATGGAGCAACCGGTCGGCCGTGAGCAGAAACCCCAGCAGCACGCCGTGCTCCTTGAAGGCTTGTTGGGCGTAGAGGGAACACGTGGGCGCCATGTCGCAGCGGTCCCCGTCCACCGGGCTGATCACGCGGCGGTAGAAATCCAGCAGGCCGGTGAACGGGGCGGAACCCGCGGCTTCCGCGGGGCGGCGCGCAATGGCCAGATAGTCCGGCGCGATGGCGGTCCCCAAGGGAAGGCGCCGCGAACTTGCGGAGTGGGGTCCGCGCAGGGTGGCGCCATCGGCCCAGGCAATCCCGCAGCCGAGGGCGATGCCCAGGGCGGCAATGGCGGCGCTGCGGAGAGAGAAGGCCATGGCGTGGAGGGGTTGCGTCCAGGCCCTGCGAGGGCCGCCGAGCCCGAGCGGGGGCTATTGCGGTTGCTGCCGCGGCAGTTGGAACACGGTTTCCCCGGGCTTCACCAAGCCCAGCCGCTGCCGGGCCAGCATCTCGATGTATTGCGGATCGCCGCGCAGCGCCTGGATGCGGCTCGCCAAGTCGCCTTCCTGCCGCTCCAGCCGCTCGATCTCCGCGCGCAGGGCGGATTCCTCCCGCCGCAGCCCATGGTAGGCCAGCAGGCCCTGATCCCCCAGCAGCGAGATCGTTACGATGCCCACACCGAAAATCAGCAGAAAGAGCAGGAACGGGCGCGGCGCCCCCTCATGCCACGACCCGTCGTCTTCCCGTAACCACTCCCGCAGCCGGGTGATGGCCTGCTTCAATACCGCCCAGGCGGGCGGCAGCGCGGGAAGCCGGTGCGTTCTCATGGCTCTATGCGCCGGGGATTGAAGGCGGAACGGCCCGGGAAGTGGGCGGCCGCTCCCAGCCGTTCTTCGATGCGCAACAGTTGGTTGTATTTCGCAATGCGGTCGCTGCGCGACGCCGATCCGGTCTTGATCTGTCCGGCATTGGTGGCCACGGCAATGTCCGCGATGGTGGAGTCCTCCGTTTCGCCCGAGCGGTGGGAAATGACCGTGGTATACGCGGCCCCGCGGGCCATCTCCATGGTGGCCAAGGTCTCCGTCAGCGATCCAATCTGGTTCACCTTGATCAGGATCGAATTGGCCACGCCCTTGCGAATGCCGTCCCGCAGGCGCACGGGATTGGTCACAAACAGGTCGTCGCCGACGATTTGCACCTGCTCGCCCAAGTCGCGGGTCATCTGCAGCCAGCCGTCCCAGTCGTCCTCGGCGTGGCCGTCCTCGATGCTCACGATGGGATACCGGTTCACCAGATCCCGGTAGAAGGCGACCATGTCCGCGGAGGATTTTTTCTTTTGCTCCTCGCCGCCCATGGTGTAGGTGCCGTCGGCAAAGAATTCGCTGGCGGCCGGGTCCAGCGCAATGGCGACTTGATCGCCGGGCTGGTAGCCCGCGCCCTCGATCGCCTGCAGGATCAGCGTGAGGGCCTGATCGGCGCCGTCCACGCTGGGGGCAAAGCCGCCCTCGTCCCCCACGTTGGTGTTCAGCCCCTTCTTGTGCAGCACGTCGCGCAAGGTGTGGAACACCTCGGCGCCCATGCGCAGGGCTTCCCGGAACGAGGCTGCGCCCCAGGGCACGATCATGAACTCCTGGATGTCCAGGTTGTTGTCCGCGTGCTTGCCGCCGTTGAGGATGTTCATCATCGGCACGGGCAGGGTGCGGGCGTGCACGCCGCCGATGTACTGGTAGAGGGGCAATCCGTAGTACAGCGCGGCGGCACGCGCCACGGCCAGGGAGACGCCCAGAATGGCGTTGGCGCCCAGCCGCCCTTTGTTCGGACTGCCGTCCAGCCGCAGGAGCGCCGCATCGATGGAAAGCTGGTCCGCCGCGGGCAGTCCGATCAATTCCGGCGCAATCGTGTCGTTGACGTGGCCGACCGCCTTGAGCACACCCTTGCCCTGGTAACGCGCCTTGTCCCCGTCCCGCAGCTCGACCGCCTCGTGGACGCCGGTGGAAGCGCCGGAGGGCACCATGGCCCGCGCCACGGTGCCGTCCTCCAAGGTGACTTCGACCTCCACCGTGGGATTGCCGCGGGAATCCAGCACTTCCCGGGCATGAATCGCTTCAATGTGCATGGCCGTCCCAATCCGTAGCGGAATGCGCCGCCTGCCCTCCCCTGGGCTGCGCGGGCGGACACGACCCGACACTATCATGCTGGGCCGCGCCGGGGCCACCGAATTTGGGCAATTCCAGGGTTTTCACCGGAACCTGGCCCCCTGCCCGCGCGTTCAACCCCCGAGGGGCCCGGCGTACCGGATGAGGAAACGCCAGCGGACCGGCCGCCGAAGTTGGGCAACCGCATGCTTGGAAAGACCGCCAACACTGGCCGGGTAGGACGAGCCGGAGCTTGCCCTGAGCCTGCCGAATGGGTGCCCATCCGTGCGCGGAGTTGCCGGCGCCTCCCGCAAGCGTCCGGCGCTGGGCGGGCCCGGCGGCGCGCCGCTACCCGCTTCTTCTGAAGTCTGCTCGAGCATGCGGTTGCCCCGGCCGCCCAAGGGGTTACACCAGCGGAGGCAAACCCGTGCCGTGCCCACGACGTGGGGATAGACAGGGGCCGGTTCATATACTAGTTTTTCGGGGATACTGGACATGACGGAGTTGGCTACGCCCCCACCGGAACCATCCGGCCACCTGGGATTCGATGCGTCCGTGCAACCCATGAACCCTGCGCCCATCCCTGCCACTTCGGCCGCTGCGCCGGACGTTGCCAATGTCTGGCCGGAGGTGTTGCAGGCGATCGAGGATTTGCGTGAGTTCTTTCGCGACTACGCGGATCTAATGCAGAACACGTGGTCTCCGGAGAACGTTACCCAGGAGAACCGCACCTTGGTGCTCTTCCATCAAGGGCTCTTCCAGCAACGCCCCACGCCCGTGGAACGCATGGGCCGCGTGGTGGATTTGTATCGCAAACTGCTCGATGTCATCAACAAAGATGAGCTTTCCTTCCGGATTCCCACGCGCAGCGCCCTGATTCCCGAGTCGGAGAATCCCGAATTGCTGGGCATCTCCCGGCGCATCCGGGAGTTCAATGCTCCCGTGGAGCAGTTGATCGCGCAGGTGCGCCATCTGGACGCCCCGGCCGCCCCGGAGTTGGGGGAGCGCTTTCGCTCGCTCTTCGCGGGCATGGCCTGCCTGTTCAAGGGCATGCTGCGGCAGGATTGGGACGACGTGGATCTGGTGCTCAACCACATCAATCTGGTCACGACTTCCAGCAAGAGCCGCGGGCTGGTGCGCCAGATGGCCCAGATGGCGAGGGACATCTACAATTCCCTCAACGCCTTCTCCGCCGAATATCGGGTCGAGGAACTCTCACAGTCGGCACAGGAAATACCGGACGCAGTGGAAAAACTCCGCTCGGTGATCAAGCGCCTGGAGGAGTATGCCAACGCGAACCTGGATGCGCTGGAGCAACTCAACCGGGATTTGATCGAGGACAAGCACCTGGTCGACGAGGCGCTGCGGGTGGTGGAGCAATGCGGCGCGGAGCTGGAGCAACTGGCTGCCGCCGATTCCGCGCTGGGCGAAATCCTGCGCGAGATCAATGCCGGCTTGGCCCGGGATGTCACGGCCGCGCTGCGCACGCTGCTGGACCGGGTGCAGGAGAATCAGGAAGCCTATCTGGCCCTGATTGCGAACATGAGCTTTCAGGATCTGACCGGGCAAACCCTGAAAAAGGTGATCGCCTTCATCGAGAATTTGCAGTTTCAACTGATCAACATGATATCCCGGCACCAGGGAGAAGGCGCGGCTCCCGCCAAGCCGGAACCGGAGGTGCCCCTGGAAGGCCCGGATACCCAAGGGCGTTTGGCCTTGTCCCAGGAGAATGTGGACAAGATGCTGGCCGACCTGGGTTTCTAGGCCCGGCTGCTCATCCTTTGCGAGGTTGAAGGCACGATGGCCGCCAATACGAAGATGTCGATTCTGGTCGTGGACGATTTCTCCACCATGCGCCGCATCATCTCCAACGTGCTGCGGCAGTTGGGGTACGAGAACATCACAGAGGCCGAGGACGGCACGAAGGCCCTGGCCATTCTCGATACGCAACAGATCGACTTTGTCATCACGGACTGGAACATGCCTCAGATGTCCGGGCTCGACCTGTTGAAGGCCATCCGCGCCAACAAGGACAAGAAGCACATTCCCGTCCTGATGGTGACCGCGGAGGCGATGCAGGAAAACATCATTGCCGCCGCCCAGGCCGGGGTGAACAACTACATCGTGAAGCCGTTCGACGCCAAGACCCTGTCCGACAAGATCAATAAGATCTTCAGTTGATCGGCTGCCCCTCCCGTCCCCCTGCTCCGGTGGCCTTGCGCCGGGGCCGCCGGCCCGAATTAGGCCGAAACTTGGCCGATTCGTAGCCTTTCCCACCGATCCGTTCCTGCATTTCCGCGAACGTTTTTCGGCCCGTTCAATCTAACCCGGGTGGGGTGGGGCACAGGGCGCCCACAAAGTCGAATCCGCGGTGACCTGACGCCGGCGGCGGGCGTCTCGCTGATCAGCGCCGGACGCTTGCGGGAGGCGCCGGCAACTCTGCGCAGCCGGCGGGCGGGAGAGGCTGTGAGTTTATCTGGTTTTCACCCCAAACGGCATGCGCAAATCACTGAAACGATTCGTGCCCATTTTTCGGTGAAGGGATTTTTTCACAGCCTCGGACCCCCGCCTATAGCATTCAAGCAAAGCGTGATGACTTTGTGGGCGCCCTGGGGTTGTGGGCGATGCCCGTAGGGTAGGGCCGTGCTAGCATGGAGATCGTGACGCAATGGGGGGAGTTTCGCGCCTGCAGGAGGCATGACGTGGTCGTCCCGAACAGTCGATGCTTGCCCACGGCGCGGGTGTGGCCCGGTGCGGTGGCATGGGGCACGTTGGCGGGCCTGCTGCTCGCCCCGGCGGCTTGGGGGCAGACGGGGTTCTCCGGGGCCGACGAGATCCCCAAGGTGCTCGCCACCTTCGAGACCCGGATTGAGCCCGGCAGCGCCTATCCCGGCGAGCACGTCCGGCTGCTGGTGACCGCCAAGATTGCCCGCGGCTGGCACATCTATTCCCTGGTGCCCCAGGGCGAATTCGCTCCGCCGCCCACCGCGCTGACGGTGCAGGCCGATGGGCTGACGGTGCTCGCCCCGCCCTATGAGACCAATCCCGTGGAGAAGCGGGACGTGGTCTTCGATATGAATCTCGCCTATCACCCGGACACCGCGCGTTTTTATCAGAACCTGCAAGTGCCCCCGGATCGCCCCTTGGGGCCGGCGGCCGTCAGCGGGGAGATCCGCTATCAGGTCTGCAACGACCGGCTCTGCACCCCGCCCCGCAAGGAGACCCTGCGCGCCAGCCTGGGCGTATCGCCCGGCCCGGTGCGTCCCGCGTACGCGAACATGCTGCGCACCATCGATTTCGTGGACAGCGGCGGCAAGTTCCGCCTCAACGCGGATTCCCTGGAATCGGCGCTCTCGGGCGGGCTCTGGGGATTCTTGCTCCTGGCGGCGGGATTTGGCGCATTGGCCCTGCTCACGCCCTGCGTCTTCCCGATGATCCCGGTGACGGTCTCGTTCTTCACGTCCGCGGGCGCCGGCGGAAAACGGTCGCTCAAGCTGCCGCTGCTGTTTGCCGGGGGCATCGTCGGCAGCACGACGGTGCTGGGGCTCCTGCTCACCGTCCTCTTGGGCGCGGGCGGGGTCGGCCGGTTTGCCGCCAGCCCCTGGGTGAATCTGGCGGTGGGAGCGTTCTTTGTGGCGTTCGCGTTCAGCCTGCTGGGGCTGTTCGACCTGTCGCTGCCCTCCGGCCTGGTGCAGCGGGTGAACCTGGCCAGCCAAAAAACGAAGGGCCCGGTGGGCGTGTTGCTCATGGGCGTCGCGTTCACCGCGACGTCGTTCACCTGCACCATGCCATTCGTCGGGACGCTGCTGGTGGCCGCCACACAGGGTCAGGTGTTCTGGCCGATCCTGGGCATGGCCGTTTATTCCGCCGTATTCTCCCTGCCCTTCTTTCTGCTTGCGCTGTTTCCCCAATGGGTCATCCGCTTGCGGGGCACGTCGGGCAATTGGCTGGTGCAGGTGAAGGTCGTGCTGGGATTGCTGGAACTCATGGCGGCTCTTAAGTTTGTCAGCAACGCGGACGTGATCTGGCAATGGGGGCTCTTCACGCGGGGCGTTGTGCTTGCGCTGTGGGCGTTGTTGGCCCTGACGACGGCCCTGGTGCTGCTGGGCGTGCTGCGCTGGCCAGGCGTCACCGTCGCTGGGCAGAGCCCACGCCGCTTGGCTTTTGCCGCGCTCTTCCTGGGATTGGCGGTCTACCTGGGGTTGGGCGCGACTGGGCGATCCCTGGATGGGTACACCGAGGCCTACGTTCCGCCCGATCTCTCCTCCCGCTCCACGGCCCGGGTCGGCGCGGCACGTGCGGACCTGCTGGGCCCTGAGGCGGTGGCGCAGCTCCCCTGGCAGAACACATTGGCCGGGGGGCTCCGCCAGGCCCAGGCGAGCGGCAAACCGGTGCTGATCGACTTCACGGGCTACACCTGCGTCAATTGCCGCTGGATGGAAAAGCACGTGTTCGCCGAGCGCCAAGTGTACGAGACCCTGCGCGACCGGTTCGTGCTGGTGCAACTGTATACCGACGGCGGCGCGAACGGCGATGAGAACCAACGTTTGCAGATCGAGCGCTTTCGTACGATCGCGCTGCCCTACTACGTCGTGCTGGGCGCGGACGACGCCTTGCTGGGCAAGCACGCGGGCATCACGCCGTCTCCAGAAGC
>JBGPEV010000004.1:0-18257 GCA_041482995.1 bacterium
GCCTGGGCGTGATCGCCGTGCTGGCCGGCCCGGCGCCCGCGGCTGCGCTGTTCACGGCCGGCAGCGCGGTGCTGGCCGCGGTCTTCGCCGTGCTGATCCGGCGCCAGACAACGCTGTTCACGGCCGTGATGGGAGTGGGTGCCCTGTGCTGGCTGGTCGGCAACGTCCTGTGGCTCTCCGGGCGGCCCATCGCGGACGCCGTGCCCTGGTGGGCGGGCTTCCTGCTGCTCACCATCGCCGGCGAGCGCCTCGAACTGACGCGCCTGCTGCCCCGTAGCGCCGAGGCGCCCTCCCTGTTTGCCGGCGCGGCGGGCGCCCTGGTGGCGGGCTTGGCGATCTGGCTGGCGCACCCGCAACTGGGTGCGCGGATGTTCGGCGCGGGAGCCCTGGCGTTCGCGCTCTGGCTGGCGCGCTACGACGTGGCCCGCCAGACCGTGCGGCAGCGGGGCCTGCCGCGCTTCACCGCCGTGTGCCTGCTCGCGGGCTACGCATGGCTGGCCGCGGGCGGGCTGTTGGCGCTGCTCGGGCCGGCGCCGGCCGCGGGGTGGCGCTATGACGCCCAATGGCACGCGCTCTTCCTGGGCTTCGTGGTCTCCATGATCTTCGGCCACGCGCCCATCATCTTTCCCGCCGTGCTGCTGCGCCCGATGGCCTACACGCCCCGCTTCTATGGACATCTGGCGCTGCTGCACGCCGCGCTGCTGCTGCGCATCGGGGGCGATCTGGCGGAATCTCTCGCGGCGCGCCGCTGGGGCGGCCTGCTCAACGCCGTGGCGATCGTACTCTTCCTCGCCAACACCGTGGGCGCCCTGGTGCAGGCAGGGCGGAGTCCGGCCCAGGCGAAATAGCGTGGGGGCGGATGCGCGGGCGGACGGGACGTCCGCCCCACCAGACTCGGAGAGATGTCGCGAGCCGACTAGGCTTGGCCCACGACCTCCGCAGCCCGGGCGAGCGGCACCGGCGCGTCGCTGAGCAGCAGGTCCGTGGCCGCTTCCTCCCAGCGGCGCTCCGTGGCGGCGAGAGGATCCTGGGGCGAAAGACGGTGCTCCACGAGCAGGCGCGCCAGCAGCATGCGGCGGGTGTCGCCACCCTGTGCCGCCAGTTGGGTGCCTTCGGCCGCCAGCAGCAAGGCGGTGGTGGCGTGGTAGAGCGCCGTGGAGGCCTGCCGGGCCAGCGGCTCGTCGTTGCGCTGGGCCACCGTGACCGCGAAGGCGCAGGTGCGGTCCACCAGGCCCGCCAGGCGCGCGCGGAAGCGCTCCGGCAAACCGGCTGAGGCGGCGAGGCGGCGGTGCAACTCCGCCTGCAGGGCCTCGTGGGCGCGCTCCTTGCCCACGGCGCGCTGGATCACGTCGAGGCCGTTGATGTTGCTCGTGCCCTCCCAGAGCAGGCCGGTGTGGGCATCGCGCACCAGCTTGGCGTTGTCCCAGTCCTCGATGAAGCCATTGCCGCCCCGCACCTCCATAGCGCCGGTGGCCACCTGCACGTTGTCGCGGCAGGAGCGGAACTTGAGCAGCGGGGTGGCGATCCGCACCACCTGGGCGGCGGCCGCGTCCCCCACCTCCGCCGCCTCCATCGCCTGGGCGGTGAAGCAAACCATGGACAGCGCCTGCTCCGTGGGCAGCAGCAGCTTCATCAGTTGGCGGCGCATGAGCGGGTGCTGGATCAGCGTGCGGTCGAACGCGACCCGGCTCTTCACCACCGCCAGGGACTCGTTCCAGCAGCGGCGCATCATGCCCGCCGCGCGCACACCGTGGGAGAGGCGGGAAAGGTTCACCTGATCGAGCATCTGCTTCAGGCCGCGGGTGATGTCTCCCACGGCGTAGGCCACGGCGCCCTCGAACACGATCTCGCCGCTGGCCATGGAGCGCGTGCCCAGCTTGTCCTTCAGGCGCACGATCCGGTAGGCATTGCGGCGCCCGTCCTCCAATTGCTTGGGCATGACGAACAGCCCCAGCCCGCGCGTGCCGGCGGGCGCGCCTTCGGGGCGGGCCAGCAGCAGCGCCACGTCCGCGTCGGCGCAGGAGCAGAACCACTTTTCGCCGTGGAGCCGCCAGTGGTCGCCCTCCTTCACGGCGCGCAAGGCCACGCCGCCCACGTCGGAGCCGCCGGCCTTCTCGGTCATGAACTGGGCGCCCTTGAGGCTGCCGGGCTCCTGGCTCAACATGCCGGGCAGGAAGCGCCGGCGGATCGCGTCGCTGCCGTACTTGGCGAGCAGGTAGGCGGAGGTGTCCGTCACACTGATGGGGCACATCAGCCCGAATTCGGCTTGGACGAACAGGTACTGGAAGGCGTACTTGGCGAGGCGCGGATAGGGACGCGGCCAGCCCAACACACCGCCCCGCTGGGTCATGGCGTGGATACCGAACTCCCCGAAGCCGATGCGCTCCATCTCCCGGTAGGCGGGGTGGAACTCGATCCACTCCTCGTCCCGCCCGAAGCGGTCCCGCGCGTGCAATTCGGGCGGATGGCGGTCGCACAACTCGGCCAACTCGTTCAGCCGCCCGCCGGCCAACTCGCCCAGGCGCCGCAGATGGGGCGCGATGTGCGCCCACACGGCCGCGTCCAGGTAGAGCGGCACGACGCTGCGCAGGCTGGTGTCGATGTCGTAGAAGTTCTGCCCGCGGCAATCGGGCGCGAGCAGGTCAGATCCAGCGCGGGGCTGCACGGTTGTGGCGGGGAGGGCGGTCATGGGGAGCCTCGGAAATACTCGCAAGGTGATGCGTCAATCGGGTCTGGAAACCAATTCCAGAATCCTTCGGATGCCGGCGATCCACACCGGAAGGTCCTCGGAGAGCGTGTCCCAGACCACGTCAAGATTGATGCCGTAATACGCGTGGACCAAGGGATGGCGCATTCCCACGACCTTTGCCCACGGAACCTCCGGGTGCCTGCTCCGCACTTCCACAGTCATTCCGGATGCCGCCTCGCCCACGATTTCCATCGATTTTACGAATCCCATCGCCGCGACAAGGTCGTCATCCAGATCGGAGCGCTGCAATCGAGTCCCGGCCTCAATGGCTGCGGAGGCGGCGTCAAGCATATGTCGAAGGCGAACGCTGTCAGGCGTTCGCATATTGAACGACAGAGTTGGCGAGCACCTCGTTGCGGAAATACCGGCTCAAATCCTGTGGCGTCCGCAGGTCAAGCTTGCGGCCGACCATTCTGGACAAATCGAGCTCCAACCCCGCCATTCCCAGCAGCCCAATCTTCGTTCCAGGCTCGAACTCAACCAGCATGTCAACGTCGCTGTCCGGACCGAAGTCATCCCGCAGGATCGATCCATAGAACGGAAGCTTGCGAATGCGATGAGCGCGGCAGAACGCCGCCAACCTGTCGACTGGAAGTTCTATGTCGTGATACCGCATGGCAGACCTCAGGAGTCATTCGCCGCATCATACCCGCTCGATGGCAGAAATGCCTCCTTCGGAAGGGTCAAATCCCTTCAAATTCCCAATCATCCTTGTGGATTCTCAGTCCGCCATTCATCACGCCCTCACGGCATGCGCCAGAGCCGCACCGTCCAATCGGCGGAACCGGTGGCGATCCACTGGCCGTCCGGCGATACGGCCAGGGCCAGCACCCAATCCGCGTGACCCGCGAGCGAGAAGCGTTCACGCCACGTCGACACGTCCCACCCTTTCACCGTGCCGTCCATGGCGCCGGAGACGAGTGTGCGGCCGTCGGGGGTGAACGCGAGCGCGAGGGCGGGTTCGGCATGGCCGCGCAGGGTCGCCAGCGGTTGCAACGTCCGCGCATCCCACACGTGCAGTGCGGCATCGTACGCCGCGGCGGCCAGCAGGCGGCCATCCGGCGCATAGGCGATGGCGCGCACCACGACGCCCGCAACGGAGCCGGTCTCGCGGCGGGCCTGCACGTCCCACAAGTGCAGTGCGTGGTCGGCACTGCCCGTGGCCAGGGTCGCGCCATCGGGCGAAAAGGCCAGCGCGCGCACGGCCGCGCCCCGGAGCGTGGCCAGCGGGTCTCCATTCGCCGCGCTCCACAGCCGCACCGTGCCGTCGGCGGAACCGGACGCAAGGGTGGCGCCATCCGGGGAGAACGCCAGCGCGTTCACGGGTCCCCCATGGCCGAGCAGCGCCGCGTGCGTGGTGGCCGTGGCGACCGCCCACAGGCGCACCGCGCCGTCGAGACCGGCGGAGGCCAGCCACCGCCCGCCGGGGGAGAACGCGACGGCGTTGACGTCGCCCGCGTGGCCGCGAAGCGTGGCGATGGCTTGGCCTTGGGCGATGTCCCACAGGGTCACGTCCCCCGTCTTCTCTCCGCCGGAGGCAAGCAGCCGGCCGTTGGGGGAGAATGCCACAGCGAGCACCGGCCAGCGCGAACTTTGCAATACCGTTCGCCCGGGAAGCGGCGTCGGCGGCGCGGCATGCCCAGGCGAAGAAAGGATGGCGCACAGCGCGAACGCCGCTGCGGCACTCCGGTGCAGGCCGATCCGGAACGACGCCATGGCTTCCCCCGAACGCCCGGTGCCGAATGCCAACCACGTTGATACGAGCAGGCTATACCACCCGCTCCTGCGGGCGGTCGACCGGGCCATGGAAGATGCCGCGCTCCGTGACGATGGCGGTGATCAACTCGCCGATGCGCGGCGCCGGGACGGGCGTTCAGATTCCAGCCACTTCAAGAGCCTGGACGCACCAGAGGCGGGCTTGCTCCGGGCGAGATTGATCTGGTCAATCGAGAAGCTGAGCACTTCCTTGACGGGGGTACCGGACTTCCGCGCAAAAAGAATGACGCTCAGCAGTTCCGGTTTCTCAACGATCCATCCGTATTCTTGCCGAGTGAAACCAAGAAACTGGTGCAAGGGAAGGCTTGATCTGCCGAGATGCCAGCGCTCCACGAATTTCTCGAAGTCGCGGATCGCGGCTCGTCCGGCGATGTATTGTTCAACGAAGGGCTTGCGCTTGCTAGACACGGATCCGCCTCCCCTTTACAGCATCCTTGATGAACTGTCCCGTCATCGGATCGACCGCCCCCAAATGAAATCCGCGGCGGGTATAGACCTCGAACTCCCCGTGCAGTCCATCCCACGTATAATAGCGTGCGCCTGCCGGGTCTGTCCAAATCCGGCGCTTCCCAACCACCCGAACGACACGAAGGCGATACGCCTGGATAATGCTCGGATTGGGAATGGGTTTGATCGCCATGGTTGGGCGGCCGATAGACGCTTGAATGAGACCCGCCTACCCCACCCCCTCCCGCAGGCGGTAGGCCGGGCCGCGGAACACGCCCCGTTCGGTGACGATGGCGGTGATCAGCTCGCCGGGCGTCACATCGAAGGCGGGGTTCCAGGCGGGCGTATCCATTGGCGCGATTGCGTGTCCCTCCGGCGCGGCCACTTCGGATGGATCGCGTTCCTCGATGGGAATGCCGGCGCCGCTGTCCAGCACCAGGTCGAACGTGGACGTGGGCGCGACGACGTAGAAAGGCACGCCGTGGTGGCGGGCGTTCACGGCCAGGCTGTAGGTGCCGATCTTGTTGGCCGTGTCGCCATTGGCCGCGATGCGGTCCGCCCCCACCCACACGCTGTGGATGCCGCCCTGGCGCATGCGCACGGCCGCCATGTTGTCGCACATCAGGGTATGCGGCACGCCGTGCTGCCCCAGTTCCCAGGTGGTCAAATGGGCGCCCTGCCAGCGGGGGCGCGTCTCGTCCACGTAAACGTGCAGCCCGCCCAGCTTCGCGTGCCCCCCGATCAGCACGCCCAGGGCGGTGCCCAGTCCGCCGGTGGCGAGCGGACCGGTGTTGCAGTGGGTGATCACTTGCGCCCCAGGCTGCAACAGGGCCAGGCCGTGATCCACCATGGCCCGGTCTTGCCGCACGCCATCGCTTTGAATCGCCCGGGCCTCCGCCTCCAGTTCGATCATCCAGTTGTCGCGGGACATCACACCCAGCGCCACCTGCATGCGATTCAATGCCCAGAACAGGTTGACCGCCGTGGGCCGCGTGCGCCGCAGGGTTTCCGCGGCGCGCAGGCCTTCCACGAAGGCCTCGGTCTTGTTGGCGCAGCGGCCGACGTGCACGCACACCCCGAAGCCCGCCGCCACGCCGATCAAGGGCGCGCCGCGCACCCGCAGGCTGACGATGGCCTCCGCCACCTGCTCGAGCGCCGTCAGCTCCAGCGTCACCGTCTGGTGCGGCAGGCGCGTCTGATCGAGCACGGTCAAGACGCCGCGGCGGTAAGAGAGGGGGGAATAGGGCATGGGCGACTCCGATCGACATCCATCCACAGATTCCACAGATTACACCGATTGAACCGCCATGGCCCCCACAGCGTGCGGGCGACCCGCCACCCCGAACACGGTCTGTACTTCAGGATTCGGGAATTCAAATCTGTGTCATCTGTGAAATCTGTGGATGTGCAGTACGTCCTACCCCAACTGCCGCACGAGCGCCCGGGAAGGGCGGCTCATGTCGTAGCCCGCCTTCCAGTCCTCGGGCAGTTGCTGGCGGTCGATTTCGCGGAAGTCCAGGTCGGCGAAGAATTCCCACATGCGCGGGTCGATGCTGAGGGCGAACACCACCCGGATGTCTTGGCCGCGCGCCTCCTGCATCAGGCGCAGCGCGAGTTCCCTGGCGCGTCCCTTGCCCCGGTAGCGGGGCAACGTCGCGAAGTGCGCCAGTTCGGCCCACTGTCCGAAGCGCTTGAGCCGGGCCGCCCCCACCAGCAGGCCGTCAATATCGTAGACCCAATAGGAGCGGATGTTGGCTTCCACTTCGTTCTCGTCCACTTTCAGGATGCGGCCCGCTTCCTGCTCCGGCATGAGCAACAGGGCGATTTCCGTCACGTCTTTCACCTCGGCCTGCCGGATGTGGGCGGGCTTGACGCGAGTGAAGAGAATGCCCGCGCCGTCGTGGGTGAAGACCTCGCGGAACAGGTACGACGGTTTGCCTTCCACCACCACGATGTCGGGGATGCCCCGTCCCAACGCCGCGTGAATGAAGCCCAGCAGCGGTTCGTGCCCGGTGAGGCCGGCGTTGGCCAGTTCCGCGTCCACGCGGCTGATTTCCTCCCGCAGCACCTGGGTGCGCGAGGCCGCACCCAGCCAGGGGCCCACCTTGGGGGTGACCAGATACAGCTTGTCCGCATGGAGCTGCGCCGCGAGTTCCCCCGCCAGTTGAAAGGAGGGCTCCAGCGCGCCGGAGCCCGGTGGCTGCCAGTGGTAGGCGATGACCGGCATACGGCCCTCGGCCAGATCGCCCTGCAGCCCGGCGTAATCGATGGTCGGCGGCCCTTCGGCCGGGTAGGCGAGCTCGGTCAGCATCAGCAGATGAAAGCGCGTGCCGCGCTTGTTGGACTGCCCGACGATCCGCTCCAACTGCAGGTCCGCGTCCGGCGCCACCAGCACCACTTGGATGTGATAGCCGGCCAACACGCGCAGATCGTGCAGCAACTCGTTCAAGGGGGTCTCGGGCGTCAACGCCAGCACGAACACCTTGTGGCGGAAGCGCTCGGCGTAGTGGACGAATTCCAGGGCGCGGAACAATTCCTTGGTCGCGGTCATGGGGTGGCCCCGGGCGCGCGGTAGCCGGCCATGCGGCGGATCAGGTCCGCGGCGTCAAAGGCGTCTCCGGCGCCCTTGGCCTCCTCGGCCGTCATCAGGCGCACCAGGACGGTCACGACGTGGTAGCGCACATAGGTCACCGTCTCATAGCGCGACAGGCCGCCCAGCATGTGCCGCCCGGACCAGAGGGAATCGTCGGGCAGGGAGCGCACCGCCGTATCCAGCTTGGCCTCGGCGGAACGGCTGAGCAGCGCGAAGTGAGTCAGCCCCGCCTGTTGGGTCAATTCCGCGCACCGCAGCAAGGCCATGTCCAGCACGGCGCCCGGCCGCGTGTCCGGGTTGCCCTGAAAGGTCACCCGGTACACCCGCTCCTGCAGCCGGGCCTCCTCGTAGCCGCCGCCGGGCCCAAGCGGCCGGTAGGGCGTGGGCTGGCGGGTGCAGGCGGCGAGCAGGACGCAACTGGACGCGGCCAGCAACGCCAGGGCGCAGGCCGTCCGCGCCGCGGAGCCGCGCGCCGCCGGTGAAAACAGGGGCATTGCGCCCACTCCGGCATGTTGGCTCATTGGGGCACGCCGGGCAATTGCAGGCAGTGGCTGTCGATGCGCTTGGCCTGATCCAGATAGGACACGGCGCGCTCGTACCGATTGTCCAACATGGCCAGCAGGCCCGTGATGGTCAGGTAGAGGATGTCGTACTGTTCCTGGTAGTTTCCGAACTCGCACAGCCGCGGGTAGATGGTGGCCCGCAAGGGAATCTTGGCCGGATTGGGCAGGGTCAACTCCAGCACCCGCGTGCCGAGTGGTTCCCAGAGCACCACGAGCGCCCCACAACGGCCGCCCTCCGCCTGGGCCACCGCAGGCGAATCGATGGGCCGCGCGGAGACGAGGAATTGCACGGGGCGCCCGTCCGGGCGGTCGTCCGCCAGGGCTTGGCGCAGGCCAGCCAGCATCAAGGACGCCTCCCGCGTGAACTGCTCGGGCGTGGATACCAGCACCCGCTCCCGCAGCGGTTGCGGCGGCGCATCGGCTTTGCAGACCTCCAGGGTCCCGAGGGGATTCAGACCCGTGGGCGTGTTGACCGGCTGGCGCACGCCTTCGGTGAGACTCATGAAGGAGGTGCGGCTGGGCTCCGGCGTGCTCATGCAACTCGCCAGACTGCCCGCCAGCAGCGCACCCCGCAATAAGGAGCGCGCGGCGGCCCCACCGGACAGGCGACGGCGCCAGAACCGGAGCGACACGAGACGGGAAGGGGCGGCCACAAACCATCCGATCGAGGCGGGGAACAGCCCCCGCGGCGGCATCGGGGGCGGCATGGGGTTGAAGCCGCACAAGGCCACCGCGGTTCGGGCGCAGGGCGGTCGATTCAGTGGCGCGCTTCCGCGGCGGGTTCCACAAGCGCGCCTTGGGGATCGAATTGGAACGGGTGCGGTCCGGACAGCACCTCCAGCCGGTTGTTGGCCCGCGATTCCTCCAACAGCGCCGCCGAGATCCAGAACTCCGTGAGCTTGGACGTGTTGCGGATCCACGCGATGCGGGCCGTCTGCGGGTCCGCTTCGGCCCGCACGCTCGCGACCACCTGCAACGCCTGCAGATCGTGCTCGACCAGCAGGGGCATCTTGGCGCCGCGCAACACCTTTGCCGTGTAGACGTTCATGTAGGTGGAATGCAGATCGATCTCGGGCAGCAGCCGGCGGGGCATGACGTCCGCATTGCCCATGCCGGTGGCGTTGCCGTGGGACTCCGGCGTGAGGCCGCGCACGTAGATACCGCCGATGCGGGGGCGGGTCATGCCCTCCTTGCGGCCGATCACGTTGGTGTCCATGCCCGAGCCGCTCACGTTCTTGCCGATCTCGTCCACGATCAGCACGTCCAGGTCGTCATAGGGAATGCGCGGCAGCAGATCGTAGGCCTGTTTCAGCAGCCCGCTTTCCACCGCGACCAGCCCGTCGTGACGGGTCAACGGGATGCCCTTGACGACGGCGGTGTCCTTGTAGGCATTGTCCACCAGGGCCAGCGCCCCCAGGAACTTGACTTCGGGGGACTCCACGATCATTTTGGAGGCTTGCAGCACCATGGTGCCCATGGGCACCTTGAGCGCCTGCTGGTGAATCTTGGAGGCGCCCGCCTGCTTGCCCAGGCCGATCACGAGCATCTTGCAGATGCCGCTTTCCACCTTCTCGGTGAACCCGGTGTGGGGCTTCACTCGGTTGACCACAAGCACGCCGTCCGCTTCCGAGGCGATGCGGTCGAAGTAAACCGGGAAGCCCGTGGCGGTGGTGCCGATCTGGATCACGTCCATGCTGGCCCGGATCGGGCAGCCCACGGAGGCCTCGGTGATGCCGTTGGCCTCCAGCATCTCGATCTGGCCGGGGGCGGTGGCGCCGCCGTGGCTGCCCATGCCCGGCACGACGAATGGCTGGGCCCCGGCTTCCTTGAGGCTCTTCGCCGCCTCGCGAATCACGCTGGCCAGGTTGGCGATGCCCCGGCTGCTGCCGGTGATGGCGATCTGCTGGCCCGGTTTCACCTGGCCCAGGAAGGGCGCGATCTCCCGCCGCACGGCCGCCGGGAGGTCCTTCTCCACCGTGCGGGGAAAGGTCTGCCGCACGCGGTACAGTTGGGGAAAATCCCCACGGCCGATGCCTGCCAGCCGCTCATCGAGCTTGAATGCGCTGGACTGCTCCATGGAACTCCCCTCTGGAAATCGTCAGGGCCCCCGGCCGGGCGTCCGCCCAGCGTTCCCGCCGCCACCACACCGGCTTTATAGCCGGAACCGGCCAAAAGGGTAAGCAGCGGCGGCCCAATCTCTGGCGGGCTCTGAACGCTGCCACCGGGTCCAGCGGTGGGTACGCCTCGTCCGCCCTTGCTGGACTGGCGGGCGGGACGCCCGCCCCACATAAGGGTGGTGGCACTTGCTTCACGAAACGCCAAATCCCGGCCGGACGTAGAAGGCACGTCCGCCGGGATGCGCGAAAACCGCTGGGAATCGGGACGGTTAGGCGTACATCTTCAGGCGCTGTTTGCGCGGCTTGACCATGTCCGCATGCTCCGGGGATTCCGGCGACAAGCGGGCCATCTTGCGGCCCGAGGCCAGAAAGCGCTTGCGGGCCTGTTCGATCTCGAACTTGATCTCGCGCTTGGATTTTTCCGCCAGCATGGCAACACCTCGTTGGGAAGCGATTGGGATGGAGCAAGGGACGGCCCCGGCCCAGAGCGGGGTAGCATGGCCAGGGAAGGAAGAGCCCCGTTGCCCGGGCATCGCACCAGATGTCCCAAGGTAGAAAGGGAGCACTCCCGTACGCGGGAGCAGCGTGAGTGGAGCCGGGGTTGCGGGGCTCCTTCCTGGCTTACTTCAGGTATCGGCAGGCGGGGAGAAAACTTGAAAGGGAAAAGCAAAAAACGGCTTCACCACAAAGGACACGAAGGACACCAAGGACTGCGCTTATGGGTCTGCCCGCCTTGGGTAGTGCTCAATGTCTGGAACAGGCGGCAACCCAGGGCAATCGTATTCCCGGAAGACCACCCAAATTTGCCGGGTGGGATAGACCTCCGTTCCCGTCCGCGCCTTTCCAGGCGGGCACGGAGGCTCGCCGCCACCCACTGCTTCTGAAGTCTTCCCGAGGATGCGGTTGCCCTGTTCGTTCACCCCGTTCACGGGCTTTCCCTCTGCTCCACCCGTTGAGGAACAGCGCGGGTGGAAAGACCCACTTGTGCGGTTCTTTGTGTCCTTCGTGTCCGTTGTGGTGAGAAAGGCAGTTGCGGTTTGCAGTTACCCGCGGGGCGCCTTCTCTTGCAGCAGGCGGAGCATGGCCTTGGGCTCGCTGTAGTCGACGATCCAGGCGTTGACCAGCGCGGCGCGCTCCTTGATGGCGAGGATATTCCCCAGGGCGGGGCTATTGGCGGGCAAGCGGGCGATATCGCCCATGTTGCAGAGCACGATCTGGTACGCGTCAGGCATCTTCGCGTAGACCTTCTTCACCAGATTGCGGATTTCCTCGAAGCTGTCTTGGGGCTGATCGGCGAACAGGGCGACCAGGGGGTAGCTGGGCTCGATCTTCTCCGCTTCCAGCCGCCCGGAAAGGCGCTTGAGCGTAAGCTGGTCCACGTTGCTCTCCGGCACGCGCAGGTAGGTGCCTCCCACGTGGGTGAAGATGCGCTTGAGCGTCTGCCCAATGTTCGAGCCGTCGTCGGCCACGGCGATCTTGGGCAGCGGCTTGGAAGTGTCGAGGCGCTCCTTCTGGTCGATGCGCTGGCCGATCTGGTTCTGCGTCGTCTTGGAGACGAAGTCCCCCACGTCCTTCACGCCCTTGACGAACATCAACCGGGCGAGATCCCGGTTGAGAGCCATCAACTCGTTGCGCAGCTCGTCGGCCAGGCGGGTCTTCTCTTCCACCTGCTCCGGCCCGGCGTTCATCAGGGCGGTGATGCGCTCCTTGATGCCCTGAAACTTGGCGTCGATATCCGCCAGCTTGCTTTCCAGCAATTCCAGCTCGCCCTGGTAGTGGTGCTTGCGCTGCGCATTGTGGTCCACCCGTTCCTTCAGCTTGTTGCGCTCTTCCTTCAGCCCCGCGACCGTGGTCGACACCGCGCGCAGCTTTTCCCGGTGGGCCTTGGCCTCCTTGGCGACCGTTTCCATCTGCGCCTTGCGGTCCTTCATCGCCGTTTCCACCTTCATCAGCGACTGCCGCGTCTTGGCTTTCAGGCGTTCATTGTCCATCAGGCGCTTCTCGAAGGCCTCGTCGGCAAACTGCACCATGCGCCCTTCCTTCACGCGCCCCTCGAAGTCCGCTTCGCTGTGGCCCGGCCCGTAGAAAAGGATATCGATGTCCTTCGCGCTGCCCAGCGTTTCCGGCGTGGAAAGGATGAAGAGCGAATCCTCCAGCTTGTCGATGCGCAGACAGGTGGCGATGAACTGGAGCAGGATCTCGTCCTTGGTGCAGAAGACGACGCGGTAGCGCAGGATGTTCTGCAATTCGGCGTCGGTGAACTTGAAGATCAGGCGCTGGCCGCCCACGTTGGCATCGCGCTTGCCCAGCCCCACGAAGCGCAGCAGGGAGCCCAGCGGCCCGGAGAGGCTCTTCAGTTTTTCCAGGATCAGGGGTTGGATCAGGCCGAAGAACTGCTCGGAGAGCTGCTTTTGCGTGAGGGCGACGGCCTTGCGGTCCTCGTTGGCCTGGCCCTGCAACTTCATGATGGTCTCGCTCTCGGCCAGCAGGGCCTTGGCCTTGGTATAGGCTTCGTCCGCGAGCCGGGTCTGCTCCGCCAACCGCTTCTCGCCGTCGTCCACCTTCTCGTTGAGCGCGGACAGTTGGTGGTTGGCCTTGTCCAGGAAGTCCTGCAATTGCTGCACGAAGCCCTTCAACTGGGCCAGCAGCTTCTGCCGCATCCCGGCGCGGGTATCCAGCCTCTTCAGCACATCGGGAGTCAACTTGCCGGACATCACCAGGTTGGACATCTCGTTGAGCGTCAACATGGTTTCCAGCACGTACGTGCCGACCGGGTCTTCCATGGCCTGGGCGGCCATCTTCTTGCGGATCGCCTGGATCTCCTGCTCCACGTTGGCGGACAATTTGCTGTACTCCTCCAGGCTCACCGCGCCCTTGTCCAGCATCTTGAACAGGGAGGAGTCCACCAGGTTGTCCACCAGGGTCACCACGGCGTTCTTGAGCGGGGCCTGGGGCCGCAGCTTGGCGTAGTTGACCTTGGCGCAGACCAGGGAATCGAAGCGAAACTCGAGGGAATCGATGCGGTCGGCCAGCTTGGCGTAGAGGGCCTGGTTTTCCGGCGCGCAGAGGAACGCGGGCACGGCGCGGACGCGTTGCTCCTTCCAGTCCGCCGCCGTGAGGATGCGCTTCAGCAGCGCACTCTTGGATTCGGCCGTGTTGATCTTCTTCAGGGTCAAGAACAACTGGGCCGCCACCTTGCCGTCCTGCGCCGTGCGGGCGAACTCGAGAAACTTCGGATTTTCGAACAGCGCCGTCAGGGACGATTCCTTTACGCCCTTGATGATCTCGATCTTGTCGAGCACGTGCAGGGCCTTGACGATCTGGTCCCGGTACTCCCGCCCCACCGTGAGCCAAATCTGCTTGCGCACGAGCGGAATGAGGCGGTTGTAGAACTCCGCCGCGTGCGCCGCGATCAGGTCCAACATCAGCCGCTCGAGTTCCGGCGGGGCCAGGGCCTTGGTGATGACGCCGGGGGGTATCTTGGCCTTCTCCAGGCTCTTCACCAGGAGGGAGAACGTTGCCTGGCGGTCCTGCGGGCTCATGCGCGCCAGATTGGCGCTGTCGTAGGTGTTGTTGAACTCGAACGTGAGGTTGGGGAACTTGCGCGTGAACAGGGCGCTATTGGTGAGGTTCAGGTAGCCCAGGATCAGCCCGAACAGTTTGTCGAAGATGTCCTTCTTCTCCGCCTCGCCGATCCCCCGCCACGCCGACTGCACCTGGGTGGGCGTGCCGAGGAATTGCAGGATCACCTGATCCCGGATTTTCATGGGAATCAGGGCCAGGAACCGGTCATAGGAACGGCGCTGCAGTTCCACCAGCACCATGTCCAGCACTTCCTGGGGCACCGTATAAAGCAGGCTGTCCAGGTCGCTGGAATCCAGGGCGTGGGCATTGGCCTTGACGGCCTTGATCTCACGTTCCAGGAACTCCGGCAGGCGGTTGCCCAGCAGGGCCAGCATGAACTTGTCCCGTTCCTCCTGGGTCAGCAACTCGAAGATCAGGTCGTAGCCCTGCCGCTCGAACGCCTCGGCGATCCCCTGGGTCTTGCCGGTGCCCAGCAGCGCCGTGGCCTCCTCCAGCGTGTGCACGCGGGTGACCTGTTGCATGCCGTCGAACAGCAAACGCTCGGAAACGATGCGTTCCAGGTCCGGGTCCAGCACCACCAACACGCGCTTGCTGCGCACGAAGGTCTGCTTCTCCTCCGCCAGCCGCTGCTTGGTGAGGACTTCCTTGATCCCCGGCATGACGAACAACTTGCGCACGGTGTCCAGCACCGTGGGATCGCGCAGCAGGAAGCGGTTCTCCACCTCCGGCATGTTGATGATGCCGTGGAAGGGGATGTCCGCGATCTGGATGGAGCTGATCTGCGCGACGGGAATGGCCGCGTTGTCCCCGGGCTCCTTCAGGGGCGTGATCCTGTCCAGCGACGTGATCGCGATGGGCTGGGCCGCCTTGGCGCGCGTCTGGTCCGAGAAGACCGTCACGTGCACGGGCAGGCGGGACTTGAGGCACTGGCCGATCTTGCCGTAAATGTCGCCCACCAGGATCAGCTTGCGGTGGCGGAAAAAGCCCGTGTCCACCAGCTTCTGGAACTCGGCGATGCGCGGGTAGCGCAACTGCGGCGTCAACTCGCCCAGCACGCCCGAGGTCGTGACCACCTGAGCCTCGCGCACCCCCGTCGCCGCCTGGGAGTCGTAGTTGAAGGACGTGAACAGCGCGTCCGCCTCCTCGTTCAGCTTCAGCACCTGATCCAGGGCGGCCGAATCGCTGTTGAGGGTATAGACGAGGCGCTTTTTCTGCTTGGACTTATCGCTGAGGGTTTGGAAGAATTCCCCGAGCTTCTCCCGGAGAATTTTCTGACGCTCGAGCGCGATATCGACGTTGATGACTTGCAAGCTGTCGGCGGAGGGACTGACGGCCATGGCGACGCGCCGCAAAGGGATTCGTCCCGGGGGTCGGCTCGCTGCCAACCCGGCTCTATCACAGGACAGAGTGATACCGCGGTGGAACGTCGATTTTCCACCGGGGGTGCTGCCTGCGAACTTCCGCAGGCGTTGAAGCACGCTTATACCACACCTGTGGGGGAAGTTGGGTTCTATTGTGGAGAATGATGGGGATGGCGACCGCTGGCACGGGCAAAGTGATCATGGCTTTGGATCAGGGCACCACCAGTTGCCGCACCCTTCTGTTCGGGCGGCGTGGGGAGGTGGTGGGCCGGGCGCAGCGGGAGTTCCCGCAGCACTATCCCCAGCCCGGCTGGGTGGAGCATCAACTGCTGGAAATCTGGCAGGCCCAGTGGGCCACCGTGCAGGATGCCCTGCGGGAAGCGCGGCTGAAACCGGGCGACGTGCACGCCATCGGCATCGCCAACCAGCGTGAGACGACCGCCCTGTGGGACCGCAAGACGGGCGCGCCGGTCGGTCCGGCCATCGTCTGGCAGTGCCGCCGCACCGCGGACCGCTGCGAGCTGATCCGGCAACGGGGCGACGAGCCCTGGTTGCGCAAGAAGACCGGCCTGGTGGCCGACGCGTACTTCTCGGCCACCAAGCTGGCGTGGCTGCTCGACCAGATTCCCGGCGCCCGGCAGCGGGCCGAGCGGGGCGAGCTGGCCTTTGGCACGATCGACTCGTGGCTGGTGTGGCAGCTCACCGGCGGCGCGCTCCATGTCACCGACCCCTCAAACGCCAGTCGCACGTTGCTCTATGATCTGCGGAGCCAGGATTGGGGACCGGATCTGGTGAGCTACTTCAACATCCCCCCGTCCGTCCTGCCCGAGATCGTACCCACCTCGGGGGTGATGGGCCAGACGGCGGAGCAGGTCTTCGGCGCCAGGGTGCCCATCGCCTCCGCCATCGGCGACCAGCAGGCGGCCCTGTTCGGCCAGGGCTGCTTCACGCCCGGCACGCTCAAGAACACCTATGGCACGGGCTGCTTCCTGCTGATGAACACCGGAGAGACGCCCGTGCCCTCCCAGGCGGGGCTGATCACCTCGGCCGCATGGAAGCTGGGAGAGAGCACCCAGCACATCCTGGAGGGCTCGATCTTCATCGGCGGCGCGGTGGTGCAATGGCTGCGGGACGGGCTGCTGCTGATCCGCAGCGCCCAGGAAACCGAGGCGCTGGCCACCAGCGTGCCGGACACGGGGGGCGTGCACCTCGTGCCCGCGTTCGTCGGCCTGGGCGCGCCCTACTGGAACCCCGAGGCGCGCGGCGCCGTGCTCGGCATCACCCGCGGCACGTCCCGCGCCCATGTGGTGCGGGCGGCGCTGGAGAGCATAGCCTTCCAGTCCGCCGAGATGGTGCACCTGATGGTGGACGAAGTGGGCCAGTCCCCTCCCACCCTCCGCGTGGACGGCGGCGCCACCGCCAACAACTTCCTCTGCCAGTTCCAGGCCGACCTGGTGGGAGTGCCCGTGGAGCGCCCGCGTCTGCTGGAGACCACCGCCGCCGGCGCTGCTTACCTGGCCGGCCTCGCCACGGGCTTTTGGGGCGGTCTGGACGAGATCGGCACCCTGCGCCAAGTGGAGCGCGTCTTCGACCCCACCCAGGACGCGGGCTGGCGGGAGGAGAAGCTCTTCCAGTGGAAGAAGGCGGTGCAGCGGGTGTTGTTGTAACTGCGAACTGCATTTTTCACCACCCTTCGCTTCGCTCGAGGGCAGGCTCCGGACACCAAGGACACCAAGGACTGCACAACAGTTTTCAAGACCCTTCGCAATTCTTTGTGTCCTTCGTGTCCTTTGTGGTGAAATGTTTTTGAATTGACTCGAGGGGAGGGAGCATGGCCAAGCCGAAAGTCGCCGTAACGCGCAATACGCCGGGGCTGGACGAATCGCCCCTGCTCCAGCAGTGCGACGTATGGGTGTGGGAGCGGGACACGGTCTGTCCCCAGGACGTGCTCCGCAAGCACATCGCGGACGCGGAGGGATTGATCGCCACGCCGTTCGACCCGATCCGCGCGGACATGATCCAGGCGGCGCCCAAGCTGCGCTGCGTGAGCAACTTCGGCGTGGGGGTGGACAATCTGGACTTGAATGCGCTCACGGCGCGGGGCATCCCCGCGGGCAACACGCCGGGCGTGGTCACCGAGGCCACGGCGGACATGGCCATGGCGCTGCTGCTCTCCATGGGCCGCAACATCCTGCCCGCCGCCGCGTTCGTGAAGGCGAAACAGTGGACCCAATGGACGCCCACGCTGCACATCTCCAACGACGTGTTCGGCAAGACCCTGGGTATCGTGGGCATGGGGCGCATCGGCCAGGCCATCGCCAAGCGCGCCCAGGGCTTTTCCATGAAGCTGCTCTACACCGCCCGCCACCGCCGCCCCGAGGCCGAGCAGACCTACGGCGTCCAGTACCGCGGGTATGACGATCTGCTGAAGGAGTCGGACATCGTCGTGCTGATCTGTCCGCTCACGCCGGAGACCCGGCACATGGTCAATGACGCCGCCTTCGCCAAGATGAAGCCCACGGCCATGCTGGTGAATTCGGCGCGCGGGCCGGTGGTCGACCCCAAGGCGCTCTACCGGGCGCTCTCTACCCAGCGGATCAAGGCCGCCGCGCTGGACGTGACCGACCCCGAGCCGATCTCGCCGGACGACCCCCTGCTGACGCTGGACAACCTGACCATCGTGCCGCACATCTCCACCTCCACCTGGGAGACGCGGCGCAAGATGACCGAGATCACCGTGGAAAACCTGCTCAACGGCCTCAACGGCAAGCCGCTGCTGCACTGCGTCAACCCGGAGGCGTACGGCAAGAAGTAGAAACTGCGAACTGCCTCAACACAAAGGGCACAAAGACGGCACGAAGGACACAAAGGACTGCAACTGCGAGATGAGTAGGGGCGCATTGCTGCGCGCCCCTGCTGACACGGGCGGCCCCTCCTGGCAGTGCGGTGTCATCTTGGAGGGAACAGCCGATTTCTCGCTGCGCGCGAAAAGACGTCACCTTGTCATTCCGAAAGCAAAGAGGAATCTGTTCTGGCAGTTAGCGCGACCGCCGCAAATCAAAAACA
>JBGPEV010000005.1:0-16724 GCA_041482995.1 bacterium
CCACGGTGCCCTCGATCACCTTGAGCAGGGCCTGCTGCACGCCCTCGCCGGAGACGTCGCGGGTGATGGACACGTTCTCGCTCTTGCGGGCGATCTTGTCGATCTCGTCGATATAGACGATGCCTTCTTCCGCGCGGTCGATATCGTAGTCGGCGTTCTGCAGCAGCTTGAGGATGATGTTCTCCACATCCTCCCCGACGTAGCCCGCCTCCGTGAGCGTGGTGGCATCGGCCATGGCAAAGGGCACGTTGAGCAGCTTGGCCAGGGTCTGCGCCAGCAGCGTCTTGCCCGTGCCGGTGGGGCCGATCATCAGGATGTTGCTCTTCTGGAGCTCCACGTCGGTGCCGTGGCCGGCCATGCGGATGCGCTTGTAGTGGTTGTAGACCGCGACCGACAACACCTTCTTGGCGTGCTCCTGACCGATCACATAGCCGTCCAGCACCTCATGGATCTCATGAGGCTTGAGGAGCTTGGATTCCTGCTGATTGAGCTGTTCCTTGCTCCACTCCTCCTCCATGATCTCGTTGCAGAGCTCGACGCACTCGTTGCAGATGTAGACGGTGGGGCCCGCGATGATCTTCTTCACCTCGTTCTGCGATTTTCCGCAGAACGAGCATCGCAGGATGTTCCCTTTGGACTGGCTCATGCTGGCTCTCCACCTGTGAGTCGACGGTCACGGCCGGGCGCGAAGGTGCTCGCGCGCTATACTCAGGGGCCATTGCCCCGCGTCCCTGCGGCGATCCATCCGGAGCGACGGTTTGCCGGGGGGCCGACGGAAGGCCCGTGAGCCTTAAACGGCCCGGACCTTTG
This sequence comes from bacterium, assembly GCA_041482995.1. Classification (GTDB taxonomy): domain Bacteria; phylum SAR324; class SAR324; order SAR324; family JACQKK01; genus JBGPEV01. The sequence goes on from JBGPEV010000005.1 coordinate 811, forward strand.
GAGAGCGCCAATCTCCCAGTCGGTTCGATGTCCGCGGCATCTGGCACCGTTTTATGCTACCGGAATCCGCCTCAACTGCAAAGCGTTGCGTGCCCCGCTGGCGGCGCGTGCGGCGCAAATCCAGGGCGTCATCCCGGCTCCACCGTGCCCGGGATGGGACACCCAGGCCGGGGCGCCATCCGGCCGGCGGGGGAGCGCCCAGGAACCCATCCTGCGGAAGGCGTCAGAAGTAATAGCGGACGGCGAAGGTCGGGAAGGTCGTGGTGGAAAGGTTCGTCACCGTCTGCTTGCCGACCGTCTGCGATCCGAAGCCGATCTCGGCGGAGATGCCGAGATTCGGCAGCGAAACGAAGAACGCTTCCGCACCGATGAACAAGCGGGCGCGTGTCCCGGTGTCGTCGATGTTGTTCCCGTTGGTCTTGTCCTTCACGGCGAGGTATCCGGCGCTCAACCCATAGTACAAGTCCAGGTTGGCCCGCCGCTGGAAGACATACGCATAGCGGATGTCCAGCGAGAACACCTCCAAGATGGGCTTCCCGTTGTTCTGCGCGCTGTAGTAGCCCCATTGCATGTCCAGGGAGTCGGTGCTGGACAGCCAATACTTGAGAGACAGTGCGTCCACCCCGTATTCATTTGCGCCCGTGTTCAGGGTCGGGGGCACGGAGCGGTGGAAATAACCGAAACCCAGGGTGCGTGAGGGGTCGCGCGCCTTCTGGTCGTATTCGATCAACGTCACGTCGGACTTGGCGATCTGGATGATGCCGTATCCCTTGTCCGATTCGACGGAGATGGTCTGATCGTCAATGCGGATGATCCGGCCGCGGATGGATTCGCCGGTGCTGAGGTGAATCGTCTCACCAAAGCACGGGGCAGCCAGTACCCCCAGCAGCAACAGAGCCCCCAACCATTTCATATTCATCTGGCAATCCAGTAGTTTACGCCTTCCTGGGTCACCCGGCCCTTCCGGCCGTGACCGCCGCTCGAGCGCACAGCGGATAGATACAATGCAAAATGGTCGCCACATTCGCACCCAATCGGCGGGTGCGTCGGCGTTCTGGCGCAAGTCGGCCGGGCGCCGCCAACCCAGTGCATAGGGTTGTTCTGACAAGCGATGCCCTGACCAACGACCGCGGGATGACCCATGCGGGATGACGGGTGAGGGGTCCGTGCCCTGTGTTCCACAACTACCCAAGAACTGGTTTCCGACTCGCGGATGTGCGGATGGCCGTTCCCATACCGACGTCGCGTGCTGCCGGTCGGTCCATCTCCCCCAGGAGCGCCAGATCGATCCCGTGCACGCTTGCCGACGAGATTTCCCACGGCAAACCCTTGCGCGCACCCGCGCTGACGGTGCGTGGCGACCCCTGGGCAATCGTGCGATACTCAGCGCGCTTGCGGGAATGCCGCTCCCCACACCCAGCCTTCCGCGGGAACCGATCCGGCGCTGAGCATGAATGTCCTGAGGCGCGTTAACTACCTGAAAGTGTTGCTCGTTTTGGTGCTATCCGTGATCATCACGATCACGATCGCGCCGAATCTGAGCCTGGTGCCCGCGCGCTATCAGGAAGGCGACATCATTCCCGAAACCATCATCATTCCCGACAACATTGCCCTGGTGGACCAGAAGTCCACCGAAACCCGCCGTCAGCAAGCGCTGACGGACTTCCCGCCCATCTATGACTACGACCTGCGCCTGAAGCAAAAGACGTTCGAGAGCTTGGCGGCCGCTTTTCAGAAAATGAGGGACATCCAGGCGGGCTTCAGCCTGGCCCGCAGCGAGAACCTGCGGCACATCCGCCAGATCTCGCTGGAACGCATCACCGTGCTCACGACCCACAATGAGACCAACGAGGACTTCGCGCGCGTGTCGCAGGAGAAGAACAACCTGCTGCACGAGATCGGCCTGCTGACGGACCTGGCCAGTCCCACCAGCGAGCAATCGCAGGAGCTGGAGAAAGCGCGTTTTGACCTGCGCGCCGTGGAAGCCCGCAAGACGGCCTTGGACACGGCACTCGCGCAACTCAAAACACGCTTCAAGGAATTGGGCGAGGAGAGCCGGCGCCTGGCGGGAGCCGGCAATCAGGCCGGGCTGGAGGAGACCCGCAGCGTCGGCAAGCTGAAGACCGATTTCGAGGCGGCGGCGGGCGTCCAGGTCGACGAGCGCCCGTTCCGCGTCCTGGTGGATGCCCGCTTCTCCCCGGACATGGAGACGCTGACCCGCACGCTGCTGGGTCCGGTGTTGGACCTGAAGGTCGTTGTCTCCCGCGAAAGCCTGCGGAACCAGAAGCAGGCGATCCAGATCCGCAACCTGGACAACGGCCAGCAGGAACGGTTCGAAACCCTGGAAACGGTGGTGGACCTGGTTGAGGTGCGCCGGGAGATCGCCAAGAGCGCAACCGGTCTGAAGCTGCCCCAGGGCCTGGGCCCCGCGGCCCGCGAGGCGGCGCTGCTGCTCGCCCAGCGCCTGGTGCGCCCGAACCTGACGGAGAACAAGGGCGAGACCGAACGGCAGCGTCAAGAACTGCTGAAGACCACCAGCCCTGTCTATTTCAATCTGAAGAAGGGGGATGTGGTCGCCCGGGCCGGGGACAACGCGACCGCCCAGCAGGTGGAAATTATCCGGGCGCTCAGCAACTACAACCTGGAGAACCCCAAGTACCCGCAGATCATCGGCACCTTCCTGATCGTATTGCTGACCCTGGGATTGATGTACCGGCTGATCCGCCAGCGCGCCGGCCCGGCGGAAACCCGGATGCCCCGTCTGCTGCTGATGTCCATCCTGCTGCTGGTCACGCTGGGCATCGCGCAGATGGTGCTGCTGGTCGTGCCCGCCCTGACGACCGTCTACGAGTTCATCCGCCCCAGCACCTACAGCTACTTGATCCCCGTGGCGTTGACCTCGATGCTGGCCAGCATCCTGCTGCGTTTCGAGATCGCCATCTACCTGGGCTTCGCGGTTTCCCTGTGCCTGGCGATTCTGCTGGGCAACAGTCTGCCGATCTTCTTGTTCGGCTTGATGGGCAGCTTCGTGGCGTCCATTCCCATGCGGCGGTTCGATACCCGCTATGCCTTGTGGCAACAGGGCATGCGGATTTCGGCGGTCAACGTCGTCGTGCTGGGGGTGCTCACGCTGTTGGACCAGGAACCGTTCGTGTGGCCGATGTTGCTGGACTTCGGCGCCGCCATCTTGAACGGCTTGGGCGCGGCCCTGCTGACGGCGACGATCCTGCCCTTGCTGGAGCGGCTCTTCGACATCACCACCAGCCTGCGCCTGCTGGAATTGTCGAACATGAACCATCCCGCGCTGAAAGAACTGGCCGTGCGCGCGCCCGGCACGTATCACCACAGCATCGTCGTGGGCAATCTGAGCGAGAGCGCGGCGGAGGGAATCCGGGCCAACCCGCTGCTGGTGCGGGTGGCCTCCTACTATCACGATCTGGGCAAGATGCTGTGCCCGCTGTATTTCGTGGAGAACCAGCACCAGAAGAACTACCACGACGACCTTCCGGCCCAGACGTCCGCCCGCATCATCATCAATCACGTCCGGGACGGGCTGGAGATCTCCCGGCGCTACCGGCTGGGCAAGGCGATCACCGACATCATCGCGCAGCACCACGGCGATTCGCTCGTGCACTTCTTCTACCACAAGGCGCAGGAAGAGCAGGGCGACCTGGGGGGCGGCATTGCAGAGGACGAGTTCCGCTACCCCGGCCCCCGGCCGCAGACCAAGGAATCGGGATTGGTGATGTGCGCCGATGTGACGGAGGCCGCCATCCGCAGCCTGGACGATCCATCGCCGGAAGAGATCCGCCAGATGGTGCAGAAGCTCACCACTCGGATTTACATGGAAGGGCAGCTGGACGAATCCGGCATGACCTTCAACGATTTGAACTTCATCGAAAAGACGTTCACCAAGATGCTACTGAGCATCCACCATCACCGGATCAGCTACCCGGATGCGCAATTCACGGGCAAGCGCCAGGGTCGGATTGAGGACCCCAAGGACTTCCCCAATCGAAATGCGGTGGGCGGGAGCTAGGCCGCCGGCCGCTCTCGATGCCCCCGCCATCGCCGCGGCGCTGCGGGAATTCTTGATCCGGCTCGGCCATGGCCGGTGCGGGATCACCGTCCTGTTCGCCTCCGATTCCGCCCTGCAGCGGCTCAACGCCCGGCACCGCGGCAAGCCCACGGCGACGGACATCCTCTCCTGGTCTTATCTGGACGATGCCCCCGGCGGTTCGCCGCGCCTGCTGGGCGAACTGGCGCTCTCGCTGGATCGTGCCCGGGCGCAGGCCCGCGCCAATGGCTGGCCATTGCAGACGGAGGTGCTGCGCCTGCTGGCCCACGGGTGCGCCCACTTGGCCGGCTACGATCACGCCACCGCGGCGCAAGACCGGGAGATGCGGCGGCTGGAAGAGCGGCTGCTGGCGCGGATCGGTGTGCGCGGACTGTATCCCGCCGCGCCGGCACACCGGCGGACTCGATCTCCCCGCAAGCCCGGCGGCCAGGGGGGGCGACAGGAAGGCTCGCCTACTCCCCCAAAACCCGGCGCACGGCGTCGATCAGGGTAGCCACCTGGTAGGGCTTCTGCAGAAAGCCGCCCAGCCCCGCTTGCGCAAACTCCTCCAGGGCCTGGGATTCGCTGTAGCCGCTGGTGAGGATCACCCGCACCTGGGGATCGATGGCGCGGAGCCGGCGGAACGTCTCGTCACCGTTCCAGTCCGGCATGGTCATATCCAACAAGACGCAGCGCACCTCGCCGGTGTGCGCGCGAAAATATTCGACGCCCGCTCGACCCGTCGGCGCCGTGTGAGCGGTGAATCCGAATCGCTCTAGGATCAAGCGCGCCACCTGCAGGACGGCGGGGTCGTCATCGATAACGAGGAGGGTTCCTCTGCCACGCCAAGCGCTCTGCATCGCCCCCGATTGCGAAATCGTCTTCTGCATCGTTGCGGCCCCTCTTCCTGCTATAGTGCGGGTGGCGCCCCGCTGGGTCAACCGAGGCGTCCACTTGCCCGCTTGAACGAACGCTGCGCCCCCGTCGTTCCCCGGAAGCAACACGCTGGGCGAAGGGGGAGTAGGCGGCGCTTCATCGGCGTCACGGCGCAGGGGAAATCCGGTACGCGTCCGTAGCTCAGGTGGATAGAGCAACGGATTTCTAATCCGTTGGTCGTGGGTTCGAGTCCCACCGGGCGCACTGAAATAGAGACCCAAGGGGAAACGAGTTGGTCGGTCGGTGGGGGGGACTTCGGCGGGATCACAGAGGGGAAGGAAGCCCCCCGAAACGTCGCGCCGCCGTGTGGGAGCGGCGGGGCCGCCCGCCAGGCTGGCTGGCCGCAACCTTGCGGGAGCCCGCGCACTGCGCGGTATAGCTCAACCTCGGCCGAACTCCATGTGCGGCCATTGTGGCGCCGCCAACAACTCCGTGTGCTCGATGCCGGCCAGCACCGCCTGTGTGTACGACGGAAACGGCCCGGAAATCGGATTCCCAGCCATGTCGGCCAGGTAGTACCCGTCCTGGCCCCGGATCACTTGCGTATCCATGGGCACCCCTCCGCCCAAGGGTTCACCGGTTCACGCGATGGACTCCCGCGTGGCGATGTTCATGCATAGTTTGCGCCTCCTCCGCCCGGGATTGGGCGCGGTTCGGTGAACCCGCGAGCACTTGAAACGATGCCACCGGAGCCCAGCACGGCAAGATCCCCCGGCAAGGCAAAGGTCCTGACGCTGGACAGCTTGGATCAGATTCAGGCGGCCTTTCAGGATGCCGCGCAACAAGGCATAGGAAACTTGGACCTCGGAACAGGCGATGGGGCAGAGGCATGATGGACGCGGGGAAGAGCAGGCTTTCGCAGGGACGCACGGGGCGAGGTCGCTGGCCCCCCTTTGGCGAGTTGATACTTGCTCTCCGTTAGGTGTCGCTATTCGGGAATAGCGCTTGACCTCTATCAATTCCATTTCGCATTCATGCGTGAAATCTTCCGCACTGCAGGGGCATGTCATGCCATGCACAACGAGCGGTCGATCATCAACAATCAAATGTGAAATCGCATAACTTGCGGTAAGCGCCGGTTATCAGGCGTTATCTCAGAAAAACACGCTGGATTATCCATTCTAATCCGTCGGCGGGGGTTCGATTCCCGCCGGGCACGCTGAACTTCGGGGGAAGTCAGGAACATGAAGGGGCCGTGCCCGGGCGACGTACTTGCCGCGGAACCGGGCCGCTAACGGCGGGACAGCAGTTCTCGCAGCCGGTTGCGGTCGGATTTTCCGGTGGGTCCCAGGGGCAGTTCGGTGCCGAAGTGGATCCGGTCGGGGCATTTGTAGCGTTCCAGCCGGGCCGCGGCCCACGCGCCCAGTTCCGCTTCGGTGGCGGTGGCGCCGCCGCGCAGCACGATCAGCGCGTGGATGCGCTCACCCAGCACGGCATCCGGAACTCCTGTTGCCAAGGCCTCCGCCACGGCGGGATGGCCGGCGAGCACGTGCTCGATTTCCAAGGGGGAGACTTTGTTCGCGCCGCGGGAGATCAATTCCTTGGACCGCCCCACCAGTTCCACCACGCCCCCTTCCCGTTCCCGGGCGATATCGCCCGTGCGGAAGTACCCGTCGCACACCGCCTGCGCCGTCAGGTCGGGCGCGTCCAGGTAGCCGTTCATCAGGTACGGCGTGCGAATCTGCAGTTCTCCCGGTTCCCCGCGGGCGGCAACGTTGCCCTGCCCGTCCGCCAAGCGGTAGGCGATGCCGGGCCCGGGCCGCCCAATGCAGCCGGAATAACGCGCCTGATCCTGGGGGAGCAGGAAGAAATCGCAGGTCGACGTCTCCGTCAGTCCGTAAATGTCGACGATCTCGGCCTGGGTGAACAGGGCTTTCAGCCGCTGCCCGAGCGTCGTGCCCAGGTTTTCCCCGCCCGTCAGCAGGCGCCGCAAGTGCTGCAATCCGCCGAGCTCGTCGATCTGGCGCCGCAACTCCGGGTCACCCTGCGCCGCAAACAGCGAACGGATCATGGTGGGCACCAGGGCCACGTCCGTGATCCGGCCCGCGGCGAGGGCCGGCAAGAACCGCCGCGCCTCGAACTTTTCCTCCAGGTGCAGCCATCCCCCGCGCGACAGGGTGAGCAGGGACACCCACATGCCAAAGCTGAAGGTGATCTGCAGCACGAGCAGCGTGCGGGTACCGGGCCCGAAGTGCAGCAGGGTGTTGTTGGCCGCGAGCTTGCCCGCCAGGGCCGCATGAGACAGAACGGCGCCCTTGGGCTGGCCGGTGGTGCCCGACGTGAAGACGATCAACGCGGCATCGCGCAGCAACGGGCGGACGGGCGGCTCCGGCCGGTCCAGCACGGTCAGCGGCCCCGCCGTGGGCGGAGGATCCGCGTCGGCGATGAAGCGCGCCTGGAGCCGGTCCAACAGGCGCTGAGTGACGGCGGGCGGCGACGTGCGGTGCAAGGGCGCAGCCACCGCCCCCGCCCTCCAGATGCCCCACAACGCGCCCAGGTCCCGGGCGCGATTGGAGACCTGCACGGCCACCGGCTCCCCGGGCCGGCAGCCCGCCCCGCGCAAGGCGGCTTCAACGCTGCCCGCCAGCGCGGCGAGTTCCGCCAACGTCAGGGCGCCGCCGCGGTCGCTCAGGCCGCAGGCCGGGCCGTGCGCGGCGCAGGCCGCATCCAACTCTCTCGCCAGGGCTCCCATCATGGCGCATCCGGCTTGGGGGCGAAGCGCGCCTCCCGCCACGCGAGCGCCGCCTTCAGGCCCTGTTTGCGCGCGATGTCCATGAACTGGCGCTTGTCCACCGAGCCTTGGCCTTCGATCTGCAGATCGATGTCGAGCCCCGCCGCCAGCGCTTCCCGCATCCCCATGATCTCGTACGCGCGATTCAGCGCGCGCTTGCTTTGCTGCACCAGCATGGGGTCCATGGCCGCGATCGTGCGGGCGAGCGCCAGGGCGGTTGGCAACTCTTCCCCGGCCGGAACGATCCGGCTGATTAGCCCCATGCGCAGGGCATCGGCGGCGGAAACGCCGTCATTGCCTGTGAGAATGATCTCCTTCGCCTGTTTGGGGCCCGTGATCCAGGGCAGAATCAGCGTGACGATGCCGGCGCCGAACTTCAACTCCGGCTCCCCGAAGACCGCGTCTTCCGCGGCGATGGTGATGTCGCAACTCATGGCGAGCTCGAAGGCGCCGGCCAGGCAATGTCCGCGCACGGCGGCGATGGTGGGCTTGGTCAACCACCAGAAACGGAACGTCGCATGAAAGTCGCGGTCGAGGAGGGTGCGCCAGGTCTCGACCCCTTCCGGCCGCGCCTCCATTTGCTCCTTCAGGTCGAACCCGGAGGAAAAGCTCTTGCCCGCTCCCGATACCACCAGCACCCGCACCGCGTCGTCCGCTTCCACCCGATCCAGAACCTGTTCAATCTCCTCAAGCATCTTGCGATTGATGGCATTCACCCGCTCCGGACGATTGAGCGTCAACCGGGCGATGCCCTGCGCGGTCTCATAGGCCAGGGTTTCGAGCTTCATGGGCAAGCCTTTCATCTTCCGGGCGCAATCCGTTCCGATCGCGGTAATCCACCGGCGCGTTCCAACTGCGCTCCCGGGCGCGCGGGGCGCACCCGGCCGTCTTGAGGTATCACTTCCGGGTATTTCGCCAATGCCGGCTCCGCCGCGGCGTCGGCGGTCAACTCTCTCGCCCTACTCCGATCCCGCGGCGCAATCCAGACCGGCGGGGGCGGCTCGATTCCTCCCGGGAGCCCCGCGCCGGTCCCGTGCCGCACCTTCGCTCAGTAAAAGATCGTGCGCGTGCGGTGATAGGGGCGCAGGCCGGTCTTGTCCTGTCCCGCCAGCCAGAGCCGGTAGTCCACGTCCCCGGCGGTGACGGCCGGCGTACCGGCGGCGGCGTGCTCATTCAGCGCGCGCGCGATCCATTCGCACCCCCAGATCGTGGCAGCCCGGATGGCTACTTCCTCCGGCGAGCCGGCCGGAAGCTCCTGCAGCGAGTCGACCTTCGCTGCCAGGGCTTCCGAATAAACGAGAACGCCCAGCTTCCGCAGCACCTGGGGCACTTTATAGTCGGCGAACGCGGTGAGTCGCGACAGCCCGGTCATGCGGCCCAGCGGATCGTCCGGCAGCAGCCGCGCCAGATCGGCCACGCAGATCTGGGCGCGCTTGTAGAACTTGACGGGCCGGCGTTGCCCCGTCGCGGGATCCTGCCAGATGGCCTCATCCTGGAACGAGGGGAACTCGGCAACGATCCGGTTCACCAACGTCACCGCATCGCCCTGGGATGCGTTCACCACATTGGCGAATTCACCGTCCCAGCGCGCCAGGAGCACTTCACCCGCCTCGCGCACGTGGGCCGCGCGGGCCGCCAGGAGCGGGATGGGCCGGCCTTCGCCGCGCAGCACACGGGCCATCGCCGTCTCCGTCACCTGCGCCATCCAGCGCGCGTCCCAGAGGGGAATGGCGTCCTCACGCAGCGCCCGCCGCAGGGCGGCCGCGAGCGCCCAATACCCATCGTGGCAGACGGGCCCGGACACGACCCGCCAACGGGGCTCTTCATCCCAGAAGCAAAAATTGAGCGCTTCCAGCGCCAGCAGGTAGTTCGCGAAGCGCCGCGGAGGAAGAAAGGTGCAATGGAGCGCTTCCTCCGCGTGCGGAGGATCGGCGCGGGCCGCGGCGGAATGCGCATAGCGCCGCACCGCGGCGCCATCCAAATGCACGCTGGTGCCGGCCTGCACGACAGGCGCCGTGGAGGTCAGGACGCCGAGCGGGTCCGGGCGCGCAAGCGTGAACGTCAAAGGTTCCATGGCAGGCTGGATCGGGTGTAAAGAGGGCACGAGTGTATCTGCTCCTGGCACCCGCTGTCATTGCGCTCCCGCCGGCACGTTCCCGGGTTAGGTGGCGCCGCTGGCGGGCCATGGCCGCGCCGGAGAGGCTTTCCCTGGGGCGGGGAATTTGTTAGAAAGCGCCACGACTACACCACTGACCAAGGATCGCCATGCGCCCGCCCCCGCTGTTTTCCCTCCACCGCTGGATGGCCTGCTGCACCCTGGCCGCCGGCTGGGCGCTCGCCGCGCTGCTCCCGGCGCCCGCGCTGGCCGCCGATCATGTGGTCGTGGGGGCGCTTCCGTTGAGCAGTTCCGCGCCGATTTTCATCGCCGCCGAGGAAGGGTACTTCACGCAGGAAAACCTCGCGGTGGACGTCCAGCTTTCCAGGGCCGCCGCCGCCATCGCCGTGGGCGTGGCCGCGGGCGACTATGATGTGGGGGCCACGGCCGTCACGGCCGCCCTGTTCAACATCGTGATGGGCGAAGCCAGGCTGGAGATCGTCGCGGACAAAGGCCAGTTGGTGCCCGGGTACCAGTTCGAGTCCATCGTTGTGAGCAAGAAGGTTTACGAAGCGGGAGCGCGCCACCTGAAGGACCTGAAGGGGAAGACCTTCGGCATGACGACGCTGGGCTCCAGCTTCCACTACATCCTCGGCAATCTGGCCCAGCGGGAGGGGATGAGCCTGGCGGACTTTCAACTCAAGCCCCTGCGCGGATTGCCGAACATGGTGGGGGCCCTGGCGAGCGGACAGGTGGACTTCGCCATCTTTCCTGAGCCCACGGGAACCCAGGCCCAGGAGAAGGGCGGCGGGGTCGTGATCGGCTGGGCGGATGACGCGGTGCCCTATCAGATCGCGGTGATCTTCTACGGCAGCAAGCTCGCGGAAAACAAGGACGTGGGAATCCGGTTCATGAAGGCCTATATCCGCGGCACGCGCTACTATCACGACCACATGCTGCTGGCCAAAGAGGATGCTCCGGAATTCAAGAAGGGCGCGGAACACATCGCCAAGTATACCAAGCAAATGCTGACCAGCCGCCGCGGCCTGATCTACATGGATCGCGACGCCAAGCTGATGGCGGAGGATTTCCCCCGCCAGGTGGCGTGGTACGCCGCCAATGGCTTCGTGCCCGCGGCGACCAAGGACGCCCTGCCCGGGATGATCAACACGTCCTTCCAGGAAGCGGCAGTGAAGCAACTGGGGCCGTAATCTGAAACTGCGCATCGAAGGCGTCACCCACGTTTACCCCGCCCAACGGGGCCAGGCGGCCCTGCCCGCGCTTGAAGACATTTCGCTGGAGATTGGCCGCAACGAAATCGTCGTCGTGCTGGGCCCCAGCGGGTGCGGCAAGACCACGCTGCTGAACTTGATCGCCGGACTCGCGACGCCCACCCGGGGCCGGATCGCGTTCGAGGGCGCGCTGGCCGATCCGCGGCAGCCCTTCACCGCCGTCGTGTTCCAGGAATTCGCCCTGTTTCCGTGGCGCACGGTGACCGGGAATGTCGCCTTCGGCCTGGAGATGTTGCGGCTCCCGGCCCGGGCCGCCCAGGAGCGCGCCCGCGAGTGTATCCGGCTGGTGGGATTGGAAGGCTTCGAGACCAAGTATCCCCATCAGTTGAGCGGGGGGATGAAGCAGCGGGTGAGCATGGCGCGAGCCTTGGCGGTGGACCCCATCATGCTGCTGATGGACGAGCCCCTTTCGGCTCTGGACGCCCAGACCCGCACCCTGCTGCAGGGCGAGTTGGTCAAGTTGTGGGCCGCGACCAACAAGTCCTTCTTCCACGTCACGCACAACATCGAAGAGGCCGTGTTCCTGGCCCACCGCATCGTCGTGCTGTCCCGCCGGCCCGGGCGCATCCGGGAGATCGTCACCGTCGACATTCCCCATCCGCGGGACGAGCACGTGCGGGCCTTGCCCCGCTTTGGGGAAACGGTGGATCACTGCTGGTCGCTCATCCGGGATGAGGCGCGCGCCGCCTTGCTGGAACCGGAATCCGCGGGCCCCTCCGTGATTGCCGAGCCGGGATTGCCGGCAGGGCGGCTCTGATGGACGAGCCGCTTCACCCCGTTCCGGACCGCTCCCGCCTGCTCCGCCTGCGCCAACATCCTTGGCTGAGCGTCGCCGGGATGGCCGCCCTGGTGCTGACCTGGGAAGCGGCCAGCCGCGCGGGCCTGATGCCCAGGTTGTTTCTACCGGCCCCAAGCGCCTGCGCGGTGCGGGCGTGGGAATTGATCGCCAACGGGCAGTTGGCTGAGCATTTGGTTGCCAGCCTGCGCCGCATTCTGGCGGGGTACGCGCTGGGCAGCGTCACGGGCATCGCGGTGGGAATCGGCACGGGATTCTTCAGCCGCTTCCGCGCGCTGGGCCTTCCGGTCATTGCGGCGACCTATCCCATCCCGAAGATCGCCATCCTGCCGCTGCTGATCCTCTGGCTGGGCATCGGGGAGCCGCCGAAGATCGCGGTCATCGCGATCGGGGTGTTCTTCCCGCTGGCGATCAATACCCATGCCGGTATCGTGGCGTGCGATCCGACTCTCTTGCGCGCGGGCGTCAGTTTCGGGGCGAGCCGGTGGGATCTCGTGCGCAAGGTGCTGCTGCCGGCGGCGCTGCCCATGATCTTCGCGGGCCTGCGGCTGGGGGCCGGCATCTCCCTGCTGCTGGTCGTCTCCGCCGAGCTGATTGCCGCGGATTCCGGCCTGGGCTTCCTCATTCTCAATGCGGCCGATCTGTTGCAGACCGAAGATCTGATGGTGGGTCTCGCCACCCTCAGCCTGCTGGGGATCGCCTTCAACGCCGGACTGTCCTGGCTGGAGCGCCGCATCGTGCGCTGGAGATAGGGCGGCGGCCCAATCGGCCGGACCACTTGTTCCCAGGCGCCCAGCGTCACGCCGATCCGATCGTCAGGCGTCGAACTTCCGCAGCAACCGGCCGGGGCGCTCGCCGGCGGCGCGTGCCACGACCTCCCCACGCCGCAGCACGGGGACGCCGTTCACGAGGCTGAAGGCGATCCCCCGGGCGCGCGAAACGAACCGCGGCTCACCGGCGGGCAAATCGTGCACGAACTCCGAGCGCTCCGCATCGATGGTTGCGGGGTCGAACACCACCACATCCGCCCAATAGCCGGGCCGCAGCAGACCGCGCTCCGGAATCCGGTAGGCGCGGGCCGGATCGGAGGTGAGCCGCCGCACGGCATCCTCCAGGGAGAGCCGCCGCTTTTCCCGCACCCACTTGCCCAACAGGGTGCTGCAGTAGCCCGCATCGCAGAGGAGGGACAGGTGGGCGCCCGCATCGGACAGGGAGACCAGCGTATTGGGATGGCTGATGAGATCGCCCACGCGCTCATCATTCGTGTTCATCAATCCCGCAACGAACTCCGTTCCCAGATCGTCGGCAATCGCCAGGTCCAGCCACGCATCGACGGCGTGCTTGCCCTGCTCCTTGGCGATCTCCGCCAGATTCCGCCTGACGTGGACCTGGTGTTGCGGTTTGCCGACCTTGAGCACCTGCATCAGGTCCCAGCGCCCGCGGAACACCGCGAAGCGCCGAGCCTCGAGGTCCGCCTTGAGCGCCGTGCGGAACGCCGGATCGGCATAGACCCGCGCCCATTCCGCAGGCGGCAGCGTCAGCACCCGCTGCCAGGCGGGCATGCCCTCGAACGGGTAGGGATTGTACATCGTGAAATCCATCGTGAGCGGACGGGGAGAAACCTGCGGCCGGATTTCGATCCCCTGCCGGGCGAACGCCTCGGTCGCCGCCAGCCGTTCGTCCGTGTATTCCGGGCGGTCGTCCCGGTGAAAGAACGCGGCCCACACCACCGGCCGGCCGCTGGCCTGCTGGATCTCCCGCAGATCTTCCATTGTGGTTTTCGGACCGACCGTGATCTCGAACAGCCCGCGGCCGCTCTCCCCCATGGCCTTGTTGAGCGTCTTCAATTCCGCCAGGTCCGCCAGCCGGCTGGGCACGGGCAACCCGCCGTCCCCCACGTGGGCCTCCGCCGTGGAGGAGCCGATGCCGATGGCCCCCACCGCCATCGCTTCCCGCACCAGCCCCGTCATCTTGCGCACTTCATCGTCGCTGGCGGCGCGGCGCTGGGAGTCCCCGCCCATCACCCATTGGCGGATCGTCGAATGCCCCAGCAGGACGGCGACGTTCAAGCTCGGATTGCAGCGCTCCAGGTGGTCTAGATACTCGGGAAACGTCTCGAAGCCCCAGGTGATTCCGCTTTGCATCGCCTTGAGCGACATGCCCTCCACCTTGACCAGCGTGCGCAGGGTGGTTTCCCGGTCCTGGGGCCGGCAGGGGGCGATGGCAAAACCGCAATTACCGATCACGGTCGTCGTCACCCCGTGCCAGATGCTGCTGGTCGCGTAGGGATCCCAAGTGTACTGGGCGTCGTAGTGCGTGTGCACATCGATGAATCCGGGCGCGACGACCTGGCCCGTGGCGTCCAGTTCCATGCGCCCCCGCTCCGGCACCGCGCCAATGGCGCGGAGCCTGCCCTGCTCGATGGCGACATCCCCGCGAAAGCCCGCCCGCCCGCTGCCGTCCACAAGGGTTCCGCCGCGAATCACGACGTCGTACATGGTTCCTCATCGATGAGTCGGTCGGCCATTCCGCGGAAGCACGGACGGGTAAGCAGCACATCGCGCCACTCTGGCACTCCGGACGCCGTTGCCTAACATGGACGCGGCACGGGGTCTACGCTGCTGCGCCCGGTGCGGGGCCAGGCGTCGCGCGAGCCGCTGCGCCGGAGCGCCGAATCCCGCGCAGGCGCCGCACCTTCAACCCCGCAAGACCGGGTCGGCGGATCGCCAATGGGCATAAAATCGCTCGTGCCGTTCCCGGGCTCGCGCGTACGCCTCCTGGCGGCGGGGGTGCGGGGTGAGGGTTCGGCCGGGCTCCAGATCGGCGTCCAGGGCGGACGGCAGCCGCCCGATGCCCTCCAGCGCCATCAGCGCGGCGCCCCGTGCGGAAGCCTCCTGCACGGCGGAGAGGGTCATCGGCAATCCCAGCACATCGGTGACCATGCGCAGCCATGCCGGAGAGCGCAGGAGCCCGCCACTGGCCAGGAATCCCCGCAGTCCCGGCTGCGCGACCCGCAGCCGCCCGGCGATGGCCGCCAGGCGGAACGCGACCGCCTCCAGGCCCGCCTGCAGGATCTCCCGGGGCGTCGTCGCCGCGCGCAGGCCCGCGATCGCGCCGGTGGCGTTGAGGGGAAAGTCCGGATTGCGCTCGCCCGCCAGGAAGGGCAGCACGGTCAGTCCATGCGCGCCCGGCTCCGCTTGGGCCAGCCACGCCTCCACGTCCGCCTCCGGGCCGAGCCGCAGCGTCTCCCGCATCCAGGCGTAGAGATTCCCGCCATTGCTGAGGGCGCCGCCGATGAGCGCCCGGCGGCCGTCCAACAGATAGCGCCACAGCCCCGCGGGCGGGAGCGGACCGTCCTGGCGAAACAGCACCCGCAGTGCCGCGCTCGTCCCGATCGTCAACGCCGCGTGGGTTTCACCCGTGGCCCCGCTGCCCACATTGCCGCACGCGCCATCGCCCAATGGGGGAAAGAACGGCACGTCCCGCAGCGCCGCCAGGCGGGCCTCTCCGCCGCGCACGCCGCGCACCGGCGCATGGGCAGGCTCCAGCGGACTGAGGCGCTCCGGCGCAACGCCGATCGCTGCCAGGATTTCCTCGTCCCAACGCAGGGTGTGCTGGTTGAGCAGACCCGTTCCCGAGGCCATGGAGAGCCCACAGCGTTCCGCTCCGAACAGTCTCCGCTCCAGGTATTCCCCGGGGGAGACGAACTCCTTGCAGCGCCGGTAGCGCTGGGGGTCGGTTTCCTTCAGCCAGAGCAGCCGTGCCGGGAGGTAGGACGGGTGCAACACGCAGCCCGTGCGCCGGTGGACGGCGGTCTCATCCAGCCGCCCGCGCAATTGGAGGGTTTGTTCCGCCGCCCGGCTGTCGTTCCACAAATAGATCGGAGTCGCGGGCCGGCCCCCGTCGTCAAGGCCCACCAAAGCGTGCCAGAACGTGCACACGCCAACCCCAACCACACCGCCCCCCCCCCGCACCACCCCCACCCCCGCCCCCGCAAGGCAAACGAC
>JBGPEV010000006.1:0-16205 GCA_041482995.1 bacterium
ATCTGGGCGGCGCTCACGTCGAACCCCACGCCCGCGGCGCCGTTGCGCTCGAGGTTCTGCAACAGGTTGGCGCCCATCACGCCCAGGCCGATCATCGCAACGTCGTGGGTGCTCATGGCTCTCGTCCGTTCATGGGTTGGCGCTCAAGGGGGTGCGGTTCCTGGCCTGCTGTCAGTTCTCCCCTCCCTTGCGGGGAGCGGGCTGCGGCGTAGGCAAGCGGTCGCCGCCAGCATCGCTGGTGGGGTTCGCCTACGCCACCTTCACGTTCACGCCCGCGGCGCGGTCCAGCATCAGGCTGACATTCAGGCGGCCGTCGCGCAGAAAGAACTGGATGGGCAGGCTCTCGGGATCCAGGCGCCCCTCCAGCACCCGGTTGACGATCGCGGCCTTGCTCGCGCCCGCCACGAGGATCATCAGCTCGCGCGCGTTGCGCAACACGGGGACGGTGAGGGTGAGCCGCGGCTGGCCGGTGGGCGCGGCCGTGCGCACGCAGAGCGCCTGGGCTTCCCGCAGCGCCGGCTGCCGGGGAAACAGCGAGGCGGTGTGGCCGTCTTCCCCCATGCCCAGCAGGGCCAAGTCCAGCCGTCCGTCCGCGCCCAGCAGGTCCCGCACCGTGTTCTCGTACTGGCGGGCCGCCTGACCCGGGTCGGGCACTTCGCCTTCCATCCGGTACACTTGGGGCTTCACCCGCAGACCGGCGAGCAGGGTCTCCTCCACCATGCGGAAGTTGGACTCGGGCTGGGTCGGCGGCACGCAGCGCTCGTCGCCGAACAGCAGCACCACCTTGCTCCAGTCCAGCGTGCTGCGTTGCGCCCAACGGGGATACACGGCGCGCGGGGTCGACCCGCCTGCCAGGGAGACTATGAAGCGCCCCCGCTCCCGGATGGCGGTGTTGCCCAGCGCTTCCAGACGATCCACGACCTTCGCGGCCAACCCCTCGGCGTCCGCCGCCGTCTCAATACGCAAGCTCATCGGTTCCAAGCCTCCGTGTCCATCAATCCCGCGGCCACGGCCAAGGCTTCCACATAGATGCGGTCCGTTCCCGTGACCTGCAGCGCGGAAATGATCAGCTCCGCGTCTTCCCACCCGTGCAGGGCCACGCGGCTCTGCGTGTGGTGCGAACTCTCGAGGGAGACGTGCTCCTCGTCCACCTGCTCCATGGCGTAGCGCTCCCCGCCGCCCATGATCGACAGGCGCAGGATGCCATCGTAGTCGTAGGCGGAATAGCCGGGCCGGGTAAACAGGTCGATGGGGAACGACGTGTTGCCCCTCCGCACCTGCCAGCGGAAACGCTGCTCCGATCCGCCCAGATCCACGGCCTTGAATTCCTTGTAGCCGGCGCGGGAGAGCAGCCAGCCCAGCAGCAAGAACCCTTCGTTCAATCCATCGGGCGTCGTCTCCACTTCGATCCGCTCCAGACGGGAGAGGTTGTCGCCGTGTCCCGGCGGATCGAACAGCTTGGCGATCAGGTAGCGCATCGGCGTCAGGCGCATCCAGCCCAGATCGCCCATGGCGGCAACTCCGCGAATCAGGTCGCGGAGCGCAATGAGCGCGCCGGCACTCGTCATGAAGTGGCTGTCGACCAGCATGCGGTCCGTCATCTGCATGAGCTGGCCCACCAGCCGTCCCTTGGGGGGCAGGCCGTGCAGCCACAGCAACGCCACCGGCAGGTCCGGCACCCGCAATGCCCGCACCAGGGGCGGGAAATGCGAGGCCCCGTCCTCCCCATATCCGGCCAGCGTCACTTCTTCGGCGCACACCGTGCCGCCGCCGGACTGGCCCGCCATGCAGTGGGTGGCCACCCAGGCCTGCACTTCCGCGCCCTGGGGGGCCAGGCCGGCGGCGCGGGGCTGCAGCCGGATCACGCGGGAGGGCACGGCCTGCGTGATGTCCGCCAGCAGCCGCTCCAGCCGGGCCACCTGCTGCGGATCGGCCCCGGGTCCGGGCAGGTACGCCACCAGATTCCAGAGGCAGGCCCGCACCACGGTGGATTCGTTGTTCCCGGCGAACTGCTCCCCCGCCTGGCGCCACAGGGCGCTGAAGGCCGATTCCACCCCGGCCAGATCGACCGGCTCGCCCTGGCCCAAGGTGATGCGCTCCGAAGCAGCCGCGCTCATGGTTGGCTCCAGGCAGCGCCGGTGTCGGCGATCAGATCGTCGGACTCCGGCGGGCCCCAGGTTCCGGCCGGGTAAAGCGGGATGTCCCGGCGCTTCTGGCCCTGCCACGTTTCCAGGATGCGGGAGATGAACCCCCAGGAAGCTTCGGTCTCGTCGTCGCGGATGAACAGGGTGCTCTCCCCCAGCATGGCGTCGAGGATCAGCCGCTCATAGGCTTCCGGGGGTTCGCGGCCGAACGACGTGCCGTAGCGGAACTCCATGTTCACGGGCGCCAGATCCATCGTCGGGCCGGGAATCTTCGATCCGAAGTGGAGCGCGATTCCCTCGTCGGGCTGCACGCGGATCGTCAGGATATTGGCGACCGAATTGCCGTGGCCGTTGCTGCGGAACAGCAGGTGCGGGGCGTCGCGGAACTTGATGGAGATGGTCGTTACCTTCTTGGGCATGCGCTTGGCCGTCCGCAAAAAGATCGGCACATTGCCCCAGCGCCAGTTGTCGATGTAGAGCCGCAGCGCCACGTAGGTCTCCCGCACCGAACCGGGGTCCACCCCCGGTTCCTGGCGGTAGCCGGGCACGCTCTGCCCCAGCACGTGGCCCGCGGCGTATTGCGCGCGCACGACCGAGGCGTCGATGCGTTCCGGCGCGATGGGGCGCAGGGAGCGCAGCAGCTTCACTTTCTCGTCCCGGACGGAGTCGGAGTCCAGGGCCACCGGCGGTTCCATCGTCGTGAGGCACAGCACCTGGAACAGGTGATTCTGCACCATGTCCCGCAGGATGCCCGCCTCCTCGAAGTAGCCGCCCCGGCCCTCCACGCCGACGGATTCCGCGGCCGTGATCTGCACGTGCTCCACGTGGCGCTCGTTCCACAAGGGCTCGAAGATGCCGTTGCCGAAGCGGAACGCCAGCATGTTCTGCACGGTTTCCTTGCCCAGGTAGTGGTCGATCCGGTAGATCTGCGGCTCCCGGAAGGCCAGCTTCAGGCGGCGGTTGAGCTCCCGCGCGCTCTCCAGGTCCCGGCCGAAGGGCTTCTCCACGATCACCCGCGTGCGCGTCCAGGGCTCGTAGGCGCGGGAAACCAGCTTGCAGTCCTTCAGCCGGTCCACGATGAGCGGAAAGGTGGAGGGCGGGGTGGCGAAGTAGTAGAGCCGGTTGCCGGGGATGCCCAGTTCCTTGTCCAGCGTCTCCAGCGCGCTCTTGAGCTTCCCGTAGCACTCCGCCTGGTCAAACTCGCCGGACACGTAGTGCAGGTTCTTGGCGAAGCTGGCCCACAGGGCCTCATCGACCGGCCGGCGCCGGGCGAACCGGTTGCAGGCCTGGCGCATGTCCTCCCGGAAGGCCTCGGTGCTCTCCCAATCCGTGCGCGAGACCCCCACCACCGCGAAGGCGGCCGGCAGCAACCGCTCGCGCGCCAGGGTATAGAGGGCGGGCATCAGCTTGCGCTTGGTCAGGTCGCCCGAGATCCCGAAGATCACCAGCACCTGGGCTTCGGGAATGCGCTCCTTGAGCAGACCTTCGCGCAGGGGATTCATGGGGCTCCGCGGTAATTCCGGCACGGGCCGGGGCTTTGCCACCGGCCAAGGCGATTCACGTCCTTTCTTGTACTCCCTGGCGCCCTGGCCTTCAATCCTTCCCGCGCGGATTTGCACAGCCGGCATTCATCAGTCGATTCAGCCGCTTTTGCCCTATTCGGGCTCATCCCGCGCATGGAGTCCTCAAGGCGGGCGGGGTTTCGCCGATAACCTAGGCAGACCCTGTCGATCCCGGTGCGGATGCCGGCTCTTCCTGGTCCCGATTTCTCGATCGCAGCGGCATGCACAACCGGGCGCTTGCGCACGGGTGCCTGCGCAACAGGCAAGGCGCCACGGCGCATTCAAGTCACGGCGGAAGCCGCCGCTACAGGAAGCAGGACCACCCCGGCCCGGTGACGGCACCGGTGGGGCGGTCGCCGATGGATCACCCCAGGACTCTTCCCCAGGGAACGGGGGACCGGTCGCCCAAGGAAGGAGAGACACATGGCAATGCGGATCAACCACAATATCGCTGCGTTGAACGCCCTGCGCAATTTGAACAAGACCGACGAGGACATGTCGCAATCGTTGGAACGCCTGTCCTCGGGGCAGAAAATCAACCGGGCGGCGGATGGGCCGGCGGCCCTGGTGATCTCCGAGCAGATGCGCGGCCAGATCGCCTCGGTGAAACAGGCCATCCAGAACTCGGAGGCTTCCATCTCCATGGTGCAGACGGCCGAGGCGGCCCTGAACGAGGTCAACACGCTCATGATCTCGATGCGCCAGTTGGCCATCCATGCGGCCAACGAGGGGGCCAACGACAGCAAAATGCTGCAGGCCGACCAGGCGGAAGTCGAGAACGCCCTGGACACCATCGACCGCATCGCCCGCACCAGCCAGTTCGGCACCCGCACGCTGCTCGACGGCAGCAACGGCGCCAACGGCGTCACGGTGGGCGAGGGTCTGGAATTCGTCTCGGCCAATCCGAATACCAAGTCCTCCCCGGCCGATGGCTATCCGATTCGCGTCACCCGTCCCGCCACCCGGGCGGAAACGCGGGGCGAACGGGAAATCACGCTGAACGATTTGCAGGACGCGGACGGCGGCCTGAAGAAGGATTTCTCCATTTCGATCACGGAAGGCGGCAAGACGGTCTCGTTTTCCCTGGACAACAACGGGGACGCGGAGACGGTCAAGAAAGCGCTGGAAGGCCTGAAGCGCAGTCCCGACCAGTACGACAAGTCCAAAGTGGCCTCTGACCTGCGCACCGTCATCGCCCAAGTCTTGCAGCGCAAGGCGGATCAGGGGGGCCTGAACGTTCAGGTGTTCGTCGAAAAGTCGGCGATCCTTTCGGACGACCCCAACAGCAAGCTTCCCACGATAGTGCCCAAGGAACTGCTGGTGGTGCAGCACAGGGAATTCGGCAGCAAACCCACGTTCTTCGTTTCCAGCACGGCGGAAAAGGTGCTGGGCAAGGAGAAAGGCGCCTTTGAGCGCGCCGCGCCCGGCGCGGATGTGGAAGGCACGATCGATGGCAAGATCGGCGTCGGTGACGGCCAAATGCTCCATGGCGCGGAAGCCACGGCGACTCAAGGTCTGGCGGTGCGCTTCAACTCGACCATGATTCAGGAGAAGCGCGTCCCGAAGGAGCAAGCCTGGTACAAGTTGGGCTTGGCCAAGGACGCCAAGGACATCGACAAGATTCCGGACGAGGACCTGGCCCGCAAGCTGGACTTCCCCACCGGCTCGCGCATCATCTCGAAGCGGATGGAAGGCGACGAGATGGTCGTCAAGGCCGAGATCCCCCGCGAGAAGGGGGAGGGGTTTGTCCACGTCAGCCAAAACTCCCTGGCGTTCCAGGTGGGGCCGACGCGCGGACAACAAGTCAAGGTCTCGCTGCTGGACGCCAAGACCGACCGCCTGGCCAATGGGATCAAGAACGACAGTGGGTTCAAGAGCTTGCGGGAGATCAACGTAACGAAGTCCCAAGGGGCACAGGATGCCCTGCTGCTGATCGACGACTCAATCTCCTCGATCGCCAGCGTGCGGGCCAATCTGGGCGCGTTCCAGAAGAACACGCTGCAGAGCAACACCAACAGCCTGCGGATCGCCCATGAGAACCTGAGCAGCGCGGAATCGAGCCTGCGGGACGCGGACGTGGCGGAAGAAATGAGCCACTTCACCCGCAACCAGATCATGCTCTCCGCGGGCGTGGCGATGTTGGCCCAGGCCAATCAGACGCCCAAGACGGTGCTGCAACTGCTCAACCAGCAGGGGGCTTAAAGTTCGGCGGAACTCCGCCGATAGACTGAATTAGGACGCCGGGAGTGGTCTGTTTCTTGAAGACTCAGTCCACTGGGTTTCGGCCCGAGTAGGGCGAAACAAAAGGTTAACTGTTTCAATTGTTTAACCGGAAGGCAGTGGGAAGAATTTTCCCACACGGAGCTCCATGGCTCAGATCAACCCTTCTGCGCGGACCGCGGCGGCGGCGGGAACCAAGAGCGCGCCGCCAGCGGCGGCTGCTGCGGCCCCAGCGGGGCCGCCCCAACCCCGGGGCCGGGTGCCCACCAACGCCGAGATCAACCGCATCGGCGGCCTGGGTTCGGGGCTGAACACCGATCAGATCGTCACGTCCCTGATCGCGGTGGAGCGCAAACGGCTGGAACCCGTGCAGCACGAGAAGGCCAAGACCCAGGTGGAACTGGATTCCTTCAGTCTGGTCAAGCGGGAACTGGACACGATCGAAGCGTCCGTGAAAGCGCTGGCGGGCAAGTCGATTTGGGAAGGCAAGCTGGTGGAATCCAGCAACGAGCAGGTGGTCACGGCCACCGCCACCGCGGGCGCCAAACCCGGCAAGCACACGCTGATCGTGGACAAGCTGGCGCTCAATCACCAGATCGCCTCCCAGGGGTACGAGAATACCGACACCGCTGTGGGCAAGGGTAATTTCAAGATCACCGTGGGGGAAGGCTCGCCGATCACGGTCACCATCGATGACTCCAACAACACGCTGACGGGCCTCAAGGACGCGATCAACTTCGCGACCAAGGAGGTCTCCGCGACGATCATCAAGACCGGCAACAAGGAGCGGCCCAACCAGTTGGTGATTACCAGTCAAAAAACGGGCGGCCAGGGCCGGATCAAGCTCGAGGTCGACCTGAAGGGCGGCGAAACGCCTATTTTTGAGAATTCGGTCGAAGCCCCCTCGGCCTGGAAGGGCGTGGGCGAGGCGAAGGGGGGCGGCGGGGCGGGCGGCGCCATCGGCACCGGCGCCTCCACCGCCATTATCCGGGTGATCGGCGAGTACACGGGGCAGGAGGATCGCACCTTCACGTTCAATGCCGTGCAGTCGGGCGAGGTCGGCGGCGACAAGCCGGTTCAACTGCGCTGGAAAGACAACAAGGGCAAGTCCGGAAATATTCAGCTCGATTCATTCAACTATGCACCCGGACAGCCGATAGAGTTTGTAGATGGGCTCAGTTTGGTCGTGAGCAAGGGCGAGGTGATCGTCGGAGATGCCTTCAGCTTTCAGGCCCGCTCCAAGCGCACCAGCCTTTCCTGGTGGTTGAGCCCCGAACAACGGCAGGCCAGCTTCAGCCAACCGACGTCGTGGACCCGCCAAGCCACCTTCGGAGCCCCGGTCGTCACCGGGCCGTACACCGGCAGCAAGGAGCAGGAGTTCAAACTGACGGTGGAAGGCGGCGGGCAGGTCGGAGCGGGACGCGACGTGCGGATTCATTGGCAGGCGAGCGGCGGCGAGGACGGAGTCGTGAGCGTGGGCGAAGGGTATCAACCGGGCACGCAATTGGCCCTGACCGATGGGATCACCTTGACGGTGAACCCGGGCGTCTTGACCCAAGGACAGGTGTCCACGTTCACCGCAACGCCCGAGGAACAGAGCGGGAAATGGTGGCTGAGCGACGAGGAGCGCAAGGTCCCCGCCCAGATCGCCAATGTGAGCAACTGGTCGACACCCGCGGGCAAGCGCCCCGAAGGAGAGATGCCCGAGCTGCCGGCGGAATTCGGGCCGCGCACGAGCAACACCAAGGTGGCCATCGCCGGCAAGTATACGGGCGACGAGCCCAAGGTTTATACGTTCACGGCGCTGCGGGACGGCACGATCGGCACGACCAAGGATCTGCAGGTCAAATGGGAGGACGACAAGGGCAATCACGGCGAGGTCTCCGTTGGCGAAGGCTACCCGGCCGGCACGCCATTGCCCTTCGATTCCGGACTGGCGGCGGCCTTCGGCCCGGGACGGGTGTTCAAGGACGACTCGTTCACGGTGCGAACGCGCACCGCGACGGTGCAGCCGCCCCAAGACGCCCTGGTCCGGTTTGGCGCGACGGAATTGGGCGGGGGACTGGAGATCACGAGTTCCACGAACGAGTTGGACAGCCTGATCGAGGGCGTCAAGCTGAACCTGGTGGCCACGGACCCCAAGCCCGTGACGATTACGATCAAGGGCGACACGAAAAAGGCGGCCGACGCGGTCTTGCAGTTCATTCAGCAATTCAATGAATTCTCGGTCGCCGTGACCGAGTTGACGAAGTACGACAAGGACAAGAACGAGGCCGGACCGCTGCAAGCCAATCGCGACGTGATCGATATCCGCAATCAGATGTCGGAAATCCTGATCGATCCCGTCACCGGACTGCCCAAGAACGCCAACATGCTGTTCACCCTGGGCATCAAGCTGGACGACAAGGGGCTGCTGCAAGCGGACGAAGGCGCGCTGCGACAGAAGATCGAGGACAACTTCGCGGCGGTGGCAGACCTGTTCCGCGAACGGGGCGAATCGAGCAACACGGCGGTGGCCTTCGTGGGCATGACGGACAAGACGCGGGTCAACGCGGACGGCTACGCGGTGGATGTCACGCGGCCGGCCACCCAGGGCTTCTATGATAGCCCGGATCTGCCGGAGATGATCCCGATCGACGAGACGAACAACCGCTTTCAAATCGACGTCGATGGGCGGCGCTCGGAAGAAATCACGCTGGAACCCAAGACGTACAGCCCGGCCGAATACGCACGGACGCTGCAAAACAAGATCACCAACGACAAGCAGGTCGGCGACCGCGGTGTGCGTGTGGCGCTGGAGGGCAAGCGGCTGAAGGTGCTCTCCGGACGGTTTGGAAAGGACAGCACGATCACGTTTACGGCATCCGGAGAGCGGCTGCGGGCGGGGGTCGGGCTGACGGACGGCAAATCCACGCCGGGCCAGGACATCGCCGGAACGATCGACGGCAGGGCGGCCGAAGGCAGCGGCCAGTTGCTGAAGGCGAAGGACGACGACAACAGTCCGGCTTCGGGATTGCGGCTGTATGTGAAGCTCAACGAGAACCAGATCAACCCCAACGGGCCGGAAGCCAAGGTCGTCGTGACTCGCGGGATTGCCAGTCGTCTGTCGGCCTACATGAACACGCTGACGGACCCCCAACGCGGCACCATGAAGCGGATCACGGACAACCTGCACACCCGGATCAAGAATGTCGGTCAACAGTTGGACCGCATGGAAGAACGGATCGAGGCGAAGCGGCAGCGCATCCAAGACAAATTTGCCCGGCTCGAGACCCAGATGTCGAAGCTCAAGTCCCAACAGAATTTCATGTCCGGGCAGCTTTCCGGGCTGGGAGCAGGCGGAGGGGGTGGCAACATGGTGAGCCAGTTGCTGGGCAAATAACGCCGGCGGCTGTGAGACCGTGACCAACACGTGAGACCAGAGCCGAATCTGGGGAGAGCGCGATGTTGAAGGGATACGGACAATACACCCAGGCCTACCAGAGGGCCCAGGTCAACACGGTCGATCAGCGCAAGCTGATCGTCATGCTCTACGACGGCGCCATCCGGTTTCTCACCGGGGCGGTCGAAAAGCTGAAGGCCGGGGAGCAGTACGAGGCGCACAATAACCTCATCCGCGGCAAGAGCATCATCGCGGAGTTGCTGGCATCGCTGAACATGGAGCAGGGCGGCGAGATCGCCAAGAACCTGCAGCGGCTGTACTCGTACATGTTCAATGAGTTGATTGACGCGAACCTGAACAAGGATTCCGAGCGGGTCAGCCACGTGCTGCATCTGCTGCGGGAACTGCGCGTGGGTTGGCAGGGCATCAAGGGAGCCGCCGAGGCCCCCAAGGCGCCGGTCGACCCAACCGTGCCGGCCGGGACGGCGACCAAGCGGATCACCGTGAAAGGCTGAACGGAATTGCAGGACCAGATGCCGAAGCGAGGATGACAGCCATGCAACAGCGTTCGCCCTATTCCGTCTACCACAACACCAACGTGCAGACGGCGGATCAGAAGACGCTGATCCTGATGCTCTACGATGGACTCGTCCGGTTCCTGCAAAAGTCCATCGTGAAGATCGAGGCGCGCGAGGTCGAGGCCGCGCACAACTACCTGGTGCGCAGCCGCGAGATCGTGGCGGAGCTGCTGGCCACATTGCGGCCGGAGAAAGCAGGGGACGTGGGCGAGAACCTGAAGCGGCTCTACGTCTACGCGTTCAACCGCATCGTGGAGGCCAACTTGCGGAAGGATCCGGAGATGGTGCGCGAAGTGATCCGCATCGTCACCACGCTGCGGGAAGGCTGGGCGAACATCAAGGCCGCCCCCAAGGCGGGCTCGGGCGAAGGCAGCCGTCACGTGGATGTGCGTCGCTAGTGGCGCACGCGGTGGCCGAAAGACGGGTCCACCGCCGCAGGACCAGGTAGGGCCGGCGCATTGGCGTCTGGCTAGCGGTGCCCACCCGGCAGGGTGCGCACCATTGGCGAGAGGCCAAACGCCCAACCCGGAAGCCAGTAGGTGGCTTCGGGCCGGGGAGCAATCTTCCCCTTGGGCGCGGGATTCGAGCGATCGCATCCCGGGTGGCCCGCCGGAGCGCCCAAGGCGGCCGGCTGGACTCCATGGTCTCGCAGGAACCGCCCCACGTCCGGGTTGCCAGAAGCAACCTCGACCGGAAACGGTGGAACCCCCTGGGCCGACAGTTGCCACAGGGCCATCGAAATTCCGGTTCCGGCAAGGATGCCGGACCGCGTGGAGCGTATGCAGGGAGCGGTCATGACAGGTGAAGTCTGAAAAACAGGGCGCGGATGCCAGCCATTCGACATGAGGCATCCGCGCGGAGATTGCCCCGGCCCATCGGCTTACCGCGCGTCAACGCGGATTCTGGGGACCGGATAGGAAGTGTTACGGACTAGCGATGCACTCCGTGTGCCAGTCGGCACCGGGGCGGATCGCGCGCAACCTTCCGGCAAGCTCCCACAACCGGTGCACGGCGCGGGGTTATCCCCGCGCCCGTTAGCGCCCCCGTCTTGCGGCCGGGCGGCCAGATGGCCGCCCTGTTCGCCGGCGGAGGGGCCAAGGGGTTGGTGTTTCCCGTCGCAGGGAGCGCCCGCGGCCAGGGGTTTGTTTGCCCTGCTGACCGTCGGCCGCCCTGCGGTTGGAGATTCCCGCCGTACCCGGGGCGTGCCGCATTTTCTCATTGGAGAGTGCTGTGGAGTTTTGATGGAAGAACAGCAGTCAACTAAATAGTAGTGGTTTTAAATTCTTCTGAAGCCGGCCGGCAACGGATCGACGGGGAGTGCCGTTGTTCCCGAGCCCAACCGGTGCAACCGGAAGAATCTCTCCATCCATGCGTGAAGGGATTCGCGTCATTCATACAAGGAGGTGGTCATGGGAGCTCTAGTCATCAATCACAACACCCAGTCGATCAATACCCACCGCAACTTGTTGCAGGTGGATCGGCAACTGAAATCGAGCTTGGAGCATCTGTCTTCCGGTCTGAAGATCGTGCGTGCGGCCGATGGGCCGGCCACGTTGATGATCTCCGAGCAGATGCGGGCGCAAGTGGCCTCGGTGGTTCAGGCGATCCGCAACTCGGAAACGTCGGTGTCCATGGTGCAAACCACGGAAGCCGCGCTGGATGAAATGAACAAGCTGCTGGTGGACATGCGGCAGTTGGCCATTCATGCGGCCAACGAAGGAGCAAACGACCGGGGCATGCTGGAAGCGGATCAGTTCGAGATCCGCAACGGCCTGGAATCCATCGACCGGATCGCGCAGTTCGCCCAGTTCGGCACCAAGAAGATCCTCGATGGCAGCAACGGAGTGAGCGGGCTGGCTGCCGGCAAGGGCCTGACGTTCCTCAAGGCCAACACTCTCACCCGCACCTCGCCGGATGCAGGCTATGAGGTGCGCATCAACCAGATCGCCACCAAGGCCAATCTGACGGGGATGCAGGCGCTCACGCCGGATATCATCAACCAAGGCGTGACGCTGACCCTGCAGGAAGGCGGGCGGGTGGCGGAGTACACCACGAAGAAGGGCGAGGACGTGTCGGCCGTTGTCCGGAATCTGCAGACCCGCTCCGATGTGGCCGGAGTCCGCTTGGACGTCAGCGCCACCGAAGACGGGCGGCTGCACATCGTCCACAAGGATTTCGGAGCGGAAGGCAAGTTCGTGGTCGTGTCCTCCGTTGCCGGGGTGCTGTCCGAGCAGGAAGGTCTGCCGGTTTCCGCGCAGAACGGGACGGACGTCACGGGCACCATCAACAACCAACTCACGAGCGGAAGGGGACGCATCCTCACCGCGGCGCCCGGTACCGAGGCCGACGGTCTGCAAGTGCTCTACGATGGCGGCGTCCCGTCGGATTCTTCCGTCCCGGTCGGTCGGGTCAGCGTGTCGCAAAACGCGCTGACGTTTCAGATCGGCCCGAACGCCGGCCAGCGCGTGAAGATCGCGCTGAACGCCCTGTCCAGCCGCACCATGGGCACGAACGTCCAAACGGTCAGCAATTTCCAAAGCTTGGCCGACATCGACGTGCGCAACGCCCAGGGCGCGGAGGACACCATGCGCCTGGTGGAAAAGTCGATCGATGACTTGAACACCGTGCGCGGCAACCTGGGGGCGATCCAAAAGAACGCCCTGGAGTCCAACATTCGCAGCTTGCACGTGGCCCGCGAAGAGCTGACGGGTGCCGAGTCCGTGATCCGTGACGCGGACATGGCCGAGGAGATCAGCCAGTTCACGCGGAACCAAATCGTGCTGCAGTCCGGCATCGCCATGTTGGGTCAGGCGAATCAGGTGCCGCGTCACGTGCTCAGCCTGTTGCAGAACAACGGCTAGGCCGGGCGTCAGCAGGCGTTAGGGCAGCGCCGGTGGCGTAAGCCGCCGGGAAGAAGCCGCAACCGGAGCGGGACCCGGGTAGCGATCGGCGAGAAGCCGTGTCGCCCCGGGTCCCGACCGGAACCGGACGATCGCAGCAACCGCCTCGCCCCGGCCAACCGGGCGGAGCGGATGACGGAGCAATTGCAGTCGGATCCAACTTGCCGCCGCGGGGCGGCCAAGGAGCGGGGCAGGATGGATGAAACCCGTTCATCGGGACCGCACCCGATCCGGGTCCGAAAAGTGGAGAGAAGATGGACGCGTAGCGCCGGGCAGACGGTGAACCGCCCTTCGTCCGGGATCGGAAAGGGCGACGGCACGGCATGGCTGTGCCTCTCCGTGCGGCGGCCTGGGCGGCGATCGCTGGGGTGCAGGCGAAAAATAGCGCCGCGGCCGATGGCGAGTCGGCCGCGCCACGACAAGGACTCAGCGCCGCCGAAGGAGCGGCCTGAGGTTTGAGGCAGATGGTGCGAATCAACACCGATCCGATGGACAGCCAAGCAAAGGCTGGGCCAGCGTGCGGACACGGGAGGTGACTATGGCGAATCCATACCCAATTCTTGCGATGCCGCCGGCACAACCGGCGGTTGGATGGCGCCAGCCGCATCTGCCCCATGGGCCGCCAACGGCGCGGCTCGCCCGCCCGGGAGGATGGCTCCGGTTCGAGATCGGCTGGCTGCAGCCCGACCAGGCCGTGAAAAACCTGGAAACGGTCGTGAGCCTGCTGCAGGCCGGGACGGGCGCCCTGGAGGAGTGTAGCCGGTTGATTTCGCAGTGCTTGCTGGAAGTCAACTGCGCCTGGGCCGGCGGAGACCGCGGCCGGGCGCCCCCAGTGGAATTGACGCGATTCGTACGCGCCCGGTTGCGTCAGGTGGATGAATTGGTGAGCCAAAGCCGGTTTCATGGGCGTGGCCTGCTCGACGGCCAATCGGGCGTGGCGGGATTGGGCGCGGGCGTGGTGTTCATCCGCGGCGGCCCCAACACGAGCAATTCGCCGCCGGAAGGATTCGAGGTGCGCATCCTGGGCTTTCCCAGCCGGGCGTCCATCATGGGCGGCGTGACCGTGCACGAAGACTGGTTGCGGGCGGAGCGGGAAATCTTCCTCGCGGAAGGCGAGAACTACATCCGCTACATTCCGCAATTCGGCGAGACCGTGGAGCACTTCCTGGCCCGGCTGCAGGATACCGTCGTCCGGGCGGGGCTGGAT
This sequence comes from bacterium, assembly GCA_041482995.1. Classification (GTDB taxonomy): domain Bacteria; phylum SAR324; class SAR324; order SAR324; family JACQKK01; genus JBGPEV01. The sequence goes on from JBGPEV010000006.1 coordinate 13,994, forward strand.
CTGGAAGTCGGACTGACCCGGCAGCGGCGCTTGATCGTGCGCCACAACCAGTACGGGTCGCAGTTCAAATTCAAGGGGAGCAGCCGCGCCACTCCCCTGCTGTCGAAACGGCCCGGGAAGGTGGAATGGAGCCGGCGCGGGCGGGATATTCACGGGACGCTCGACGGCGAGTCCGCCTTCGGAATCGGCCGCATGCTGGTGGGCTATCTGGACAATACCCGCACCAGCGAGCTGGCCGTGCTCTGGCGCGGCGGGCCCCTGGAAGATGGGCGGAACGGCACGATTCACGTGGCCCAGAACGGCCTGCTGTTCCAGGACGGGGACAATTCGGAACGTCCCCTGGTACGGCTCACCCTGCCGGCCCTGCAGACCTGGAATCTTGGGCGGTGGGTGGAAACCCGCAGCGGATATCACAGCCTGGCCGATGTGCGGGCGGCAACGTGGCCGGAGGTGCAGGACACCCTTAACGTGCTCTTCGCGGTGTCGTGCGAACTGGATGACTGGCGGGAGCGGATGCAGGGCTGGGTGAAGCGCTATCAGAACCAGGCGCTCACTTATCTGCGGCGCCGCCCAGGCGGAGATGGCCGCCCCTTGCTCAGCGAGCAACGGGCCAGTGAGGCCGAGGAAATGGCCAAGGTGCTGCGCCACGCCATACAGGCGGGCCCTGGCGGTATCGGGTAGGCGGCGCGGCCGCCGCGGGCAGTCCCGGCCGTGATCGAGGTGGGCGGTTTGTACCCGCCCTTGCCGTCGGCTGAAGGCAGGCCAGCTCTGCTGGCCTGCCTTGAGTGGACGGCCACCAAGGTGGTCAACGCGTCGTCGCCACGCGGGACGGGGGGTTTGTGCTCCTCGCCGGGCGTGGGGTAACGGCGGCGCCCATCCGCCGGCTGAAGGGAATGCGCGCTCTGCGTGAGTTCCCTTGAGCGGGCGGCAGATGACCGCACGCCGGAAGCACCGATGTGCCGGGGGGAGTCGACGACTCCCCCGGGCCCGAGGCCGGGAACCATTCCGCGGTTGGGATGGCGCCGTCGGCCTTCGGCCGGATCGACCCGCGCAGGAGCGGGTCTTTCCAGTGGCCGGGGGGGCGGTCCCCGTGTAACCAGACCCTTGTGCGACGACCGGTCGCGGGGTCTTGAAGGAAGAAAACTATGCGATCGACAGGCTTTGGAAGATTAAGCCGCGATCAAGCTCGGTCCGGATCGCGGGCCGCAGGGCCTCAAGCGGAAGCCGCCGTTTCGGCGGCGGCCGTTCGAGACGAGATTCGCCGGCGGTACGGCCATTGGCAGGTGCCCGGGGCGCGCTATGCGGCCCTGGCCCGCATGGGCCTGAAGCGGGCGGAACGCGTGGCCAAGGGCGAGCGCAACGACGACTAGGCGGATGAGTGCCCTGCACCGGGATCGTTCCCGGTCGGCATTTCATCCGGCGGCAGGCGCGAGGGACGGTCCCGGGCGGACCGCTCCCGCCTGCCGGAACGCACAGGGCGAGTGGCCGCGCGGCCTGAAGTGCCGCGGCAGGCGACCGCCAGGCATGACCACACCGCCGTGAGCGGTTGTGGATAAGCGATTGGCATCCGCTTGCGGATGCCGGACCCGGATTTCCATCCGGGCGGGCCCGGGGGGCCTCAGTTCGCCCGCCGGCCGCCGGGAGGAATCCGCGTCAGGGAACCCGGCTGGGGACCTGGCAGGTCCCTACGTTGTTGGGCGGGGCGAACCGCACAACGCGTGGGGCGCTGTTGGGCACCGGCCGGCAGGGGAACATCGTGTTCCCCGCACGGGCGGCTTTGTCCGGAAAGTGGTCTCCACAGGATGGAGGCATCACCGGACGAGGCAGGAGGCTCATTTCCCGCCCCATGGGCGGGGGATTGGGCGGCGTCTATCCACCCTCCAAGGATACGGAGGGAGGGGTGCGCCGGCCGGGTCCCCCCTCGGGGGGATTCGAGGCTCCGATCAAGGACGAACCATTTGACGTGACAAGGAGGTTTTATGGCGCTGCGAATCAATCACAATATTCAGGCCATCAATGGCCACCGGAACTTGATTTCCAACGATGTGCGGTTGAGCAGCTCCCTGGAGAAATTGTCCTCGGGACTGAAGATCAACCGCGGCGCCGATGGCCCCGCCAGCTTGATCATTTCCGAGCAATTGCGGGCACAGGTGTCCAGCATCAAGCAAGCCATCGCCAACAACGAAACGGCGGTGAGCATGATGCAGACGTC
>JBGPEV010000007.1:0-16055 GCA_041482995.1 bacterium
AGCGGGCCCACCGAGGAGTCGATCGACAAGTACTACCAGATCCACCAGATCATGCACGGGCTGCAGCGCGAGATCCGCAAGGAGGAAGTGACCAAGCTGCCCGTCCACGAGCAGCACGGCATCGCGGAGGACTGGAAGGACTACGAGGAAGACCACGCCGTCGTGCGCGAGGGCGACTACGGCATGGACGAGAAATCGCGCACCATCAACCTGACCGAGCGCGGATCGCAATTGATCGAGGAGCGGCTGCGCGGCAAGGACCTGCTCAAGCAGGGCAGCCTGTTCGACTTCGAAAACATCGAGTTGCTGCACCACGTGAACCAGGCGCTGAAGGCGACCTATCTGTTCCGCAACGACGTGGATTACGTGGTGAAGGACGGCAAGGTGGTGATCGTGGACGAGTTCACCGGGCGCCTGATGCCCGGGCGGCGCTTCTCCGACGGTCTGCACCAGGCGCTGGAGGCCAAGGAAGCGGTCACGATCGAGAAGGAAAGCCAGACCTACGCCACCATCACGTTCCAGAACTACTTCCGCATGTACAAGAAGCTGGCCGGCATGACCGGCACGGCCAAGACCGAAGAGGAAGAGTTCATCAAGATCTACAACATGCCCGTGCTGGTGGTGCCCACCAACCGGGCGATGATCCGCAAGGACCACGCGGACGTCATCTACAAAACCAAGGAAGGCAAGCAGAAGGCCGTGGTGAGCGATGTGTCGGCCATCCACGAGACCGGCCAGCCGGTGCTGGTGGGCACGATTTCCATCGAGGCGTCGGAGGAACTGAGCCGCCGGCTGCAACGCGAGAGCGTTCCCCACGTGGTGCTGAACGCCAAGTACCACGAGCAGGAAGCCGAGATCATCGCCCATGCGGGCGAGGAAGGGCGGGTCACCATCGCCACCAACATGGCGGGCCGCGGCACCGACATCAAGCTGGGCCCGGGCGTGGTGGAGAAAGGCGGCCTGTTCATCGTCGGCACGGAGCGCCACGAGAGCCGGCGCATCGACAACCAGTTGCGCGGCCGCTCCGGCCGCCAGGGCGATCCCGGCGCGTCCCGGTTCTACCTCTCGCTCGAAGACGACCTGATGCGCATCTTCGGCGGCGAGCGCATCGCGGGGCTGATGACGCGCCTGAAGGTGGAGGACGACGAGGCGATCACCCACGTCCTGATCACGCGCGCCATCGAGAACGCGCAGAAGCGCGTGGAGGCCCACAACTTCGAGATCCGCAAGCACGTCTTGGAATACGACGACGTGATGAACAAGCAGCGCGAGGTGATCTACGGCCAGCGCCGGGAGATCCTCGGCGACGGCACCGAGGACCTGGTGCTGGATTGGGTGGCCGAGGTGCTGGAGGACATGCTGGCCCTGCACACCGACGGCAAGCACGCTTCCGAATGGGACGTGGACGGCTTCAACACCCAGTTCCAGGCGGCCTTCGGCGTGCTGCCGCTGAAAGGTTGGGACGAATCGGGCGAATCGCCCGGGGCGATCCTGGAGCGCCTGACCGGGCAGGTGAAGGCGCTCTACGAGGGCAAGCGGATCGCGCTCAAGCAACTGATGCTCGCCACCCACGGCGAGGAGCCCGCGCCGGAGCAGGTGAACGCGGTGTTCCACGACTTCCAGCGGCACGTCACCCTGAACTTCCTCGACGCCCAGTGGAAAGATCATCTGCTCTCGATGGACCACCTGCGCGAAGGCATCGGGCTGGTGGGCTATGCGCAGAAGAAGCCCATCGACGAGTACAAGCGGGCGGGGTTCGAGATGTTCTCCGATCTGATGGGGCGCATCGCCAAGGAATCGACCTCCACGTTTTTCCGCGCCCAGTTCACGGCCGAAGCGCCGCCGCCCGTGGAGCGCAGACCCGCGCGCAACCTGCGTTACAACCAGGGCGACGAGCCGGAGCAACGCGGCCCCAAGCTGGCCAAGAGCATCCCCAACTGGGGCAGGAAGAAGCAAAGGCGCAAGGGGGCGTGACCTCCGCCTCCGGCCTCTGCCCGAAGGGGAGGAGAACAACGCGGCGGCCCCGTGTCCATTCGGCCTTCAGGCCATGGACGTTGGCGGCCTACGTGCGTCATGTTATAGGTGTCAATCCCGGGGACGTAGCTCAGTTGGGAGAGCGCGGCGTTCGCAATGCCGAGGTCGAGGGTTCGATCCCCTTCGTCTCCATGGCAAGATCAGTGAGTTGCCCCATCGGGGTGGCTCCCTTTTTCTTTGGGAGAAATTGGGAGAAAAGGCTGAGGTGGCGCTATGGGTGATAGAAGGGTGACAGAAAGCGTGGTGGGACGGTGCCACTCCAATTCGGGCGAGGTAGGACAGGTGCCGAGTGCTTCGCGGCGGATCAGTCAATCAGCCCGGCGTTGCGCAAACGTTCTTGCAGGGTAGGCTTGCGGGCATGGTGCTGGGCAATCGCCGCAACTTTAGAGCGGAAGTCAGGAACATTGTCCGCGCGCTGCGCCACGTCTCGCAGGTCCCGCAGGAGCGTGACAGTTTCATCGTAGGCGTTGGGCGTTCGCTCCGCGATCAGCGTGTGCACCCGCTTCCAGGCGTTCTCCTGACGGCCCGCCAAGTCCTTCAGGTGTGCGTCCCTGGCGCGGGCCTCAGCCGCTGCCTGCTTCTGGCGCCGCTCCTCGGCCAAGTGCGCCTGCTCCCGTTGGTATTCCTCGCGTCGCGCCCGCGCTTTGGCCCACAGCGCACCCACGGTTCGGCGGGGCGGGTCTGGCGGAGCATTCCGGGACGCCTGGAAGCGGCGCATCAATTCCGCGCCCGCCAACGCATCGGTTCCCCTGGCGATCGACACCAAGAGCCGGTCCTTGTCCTTTGATGGCAGCGCCGCGATCCAGTCCTCCAAACCTTCCAGCGAGGCGTCGGCGGATCCGCTGCCTTCGGCCGCCACGGCCAGCAGATCATCGTCCACGCGAAGAAACTCGGCCAAACGCAATTGCGCTGGAGTCAGATCACCCATTCCCGGCGGAACGGGCGGCTCCAATTCGTCGTCATCCTCGGCTTCCTCCGTCGCCGCTGCCAGCCATGCCAAGTACAAGGGGCGCAAATCTCCGCGCAGCAATTCGCCCCGCACCGGCGCCAGGGAAGCCATCCAGCCGGCGCCATCGTCGAAGTCGTCGTCAGGATCGCCGTCCTCACTGGAGAGGCTGAGCAGCACGGTTTCTCCAGAGATGTCTAGCCGGTTATAGTCTCCGTCCAGATAAGGCTTGGCGCGCTTGGCGTCCAGCGCTCCCTTTGGCAGCCGCAGCGCGATCCAGTGCGTGCTCCAGTTGGCGACATAGACGAACACGTCGAAGTATCTTTCCAGCAGCTTCAATGGATCGGCCTTGAGATCGCCCCATTCGTAGTGGTTGGAGAAACTGGTCAGCGAGATCGTCGCCCGCGTGGAGATGGCGCGAAGCCGGGCCATTTCTTTTGCGGTCAGGGGGCGGTCCAGCGCCAGAAACTCGTAGTACTGGTATTCGCTCATTCCCCGTCTCCTCCACTCCACCCCCGCGCCCAGCGCCGGTAGGCCGCGATCCACTCCGCGCCCGCCGGCGGCGGTTCGGGCAAGGGCAGATCGAGCAAAGGGATGGCCTGCCGCTTCTTGCCGCGCACGCAGACCGCGACGATCTCGTCGGCGGAATTGAAGTCCACACCCTTCACGGTCACCTCCACGCCGAGGACGGCAGTGGTGAACGGAAAGGCGACCTCCTCCTCGATCATCGTGTAGAACCCCGTGCGCTGCTCGGACTCGCCATTGGCATCCACGGTCGCCTGCTCAATCAGGCGGTCGAGCGTGGCGGCGGAGGGGCGGCCGGAGCGGCCCTCCCGTGGCGCATGCTTGCTCATCGCTTCTCCCGGTGAAATCCCCCCGCGCCCCCTTCCGCCAACTCCATCCGATCCTCCCTGCCGCTCATGGCCGCGTCCCCGCGGCAGGTCTGCCTTAGCGCGTCCGGGGAGACGCTACTTGGGCAGCGCGACCTGGCGGCGGCGGAACTGATTGTGGCAGGTCACGCAGGTGGTCACGATCTGGCCGTACTGCACCGCGGCCAAGGCGCGCAGGTAATCCGCGTTCTGCTGGTCCGGGTGGGTCAGGGTCGGGTCGATCTTGTTCAGCACGCCGACAATCGTGATCAGGTAGCCCGTGGAGATCTCGAGATTGCTCGCATAGGTCGTGAACAGCCGCCCGTCGGCCTCCGCGACTCCGGCGGGCCTCGTCTTCATCAGGTGCAGCGCGTGCTCCCGGATCGCTCCCGCGTAGGGCGGGATGTCCTTGTAATCGGCGGCGATCAGTTGCGCGAGCAGGACCTGAAGATTCCGGAAATTGTCGGCCATCGACTCCTTGATCGTCCCCGATCGTACGGGTTCGGCGGCGTGGAGCGAAAGGGCGGCCAGCAAGGCGCATGCGGTCAGCGCGTACGCGGAATGACGGATCATGGCGGTTCTCCTTTGGTTGCTCGTCAACCCCCATCTTTCATACTGACCGTCCCCGCGCCAAGAAATGACGCGCCGAGCGGCGCTCCGCGCTTTTTTGCGCCGCGAACTGCCGTCATGAGAGCAGCGCTCCCGGAAGGCCAGGTTCGACGGGAGCGACCGAACCGGCGCTGGCGACGCGGGCCTGCATACACGGGCATGGCACACCCGTCCCGCCCTCGAGCTAACGATCCCGGGCGGCAAGCAGGGCTGCTTCCACACGGCTGCGCACTTGCAGCTTCTGCAAGACGTTGGTCATGTAGTGCTTGATCGTCTTCTCGGCCAGATGCAGGTGCTTGCCGATCTCCCGGTTGGTGAGCCCCTCCGCCACCCGCTCGAGAACTTCGCGCTCGCGCTCCGTCAGTTGCTCCAGCGGGTCCGCGGGACGGGCGCGGGTCTGCTCCCGCAGGATTCCCGCCGCCAGCGATGGCGAGACGTAGACGTCGCCGGCGGCCACGCTGCGCAGAAGCCGGGCCAGTTCGCCGGCGGAGACTCCCTTGAGAACATAGCCGCGCGCGCCGGCTTTGAACGCCGCCAGCAGATCGTCCTCGTATTCGGAAACCGTCAACATCACGATCCGCGTCGCCGGGCAACACGTGGCGATCTTGCCGGCGGCAACCAGGCCGCTGCTCCCCGGCATCGCGATGTCCAGCAGCACGATGTCCGGCAACAGATCGCACGCGGCGGCGAGCGCCTGATCGCCGCTTGCCACCAGACCGACAATCTCGAAATCCGGCTCGGCGGCCAGGGAATGGGCCACGCCCTCGCGGAACAAGGGGTGATCGTCGGCAATCAGCACCCGGATCGAGTCACTCACCGTCCACCTCGGGAATCGCCAGCGGCAAGCGGGCCGACACGGTCGTTCCGCGGCCGGCCTCGCTCTTCACGTCGAAAATTCCGCCCAGGATTTCGACCCGTTCCCGCATCGCGGCCAAGCCCAAATGCGCGTCTCCGGTCACCGCGCGGGGATCGAATCCCTTCCCGTTATCGGTGATGCGAATCGCCAACTGGCCGGCGGCGGCGGCCACGTCAACCCCCTGGCCGGTGGCTCCGGCGTGACGGTAACCGTTGGCCAGCGACTCTTGCAGCAAGCGGTAGAGGGTGATCCGGATGGGCAGCGGGGCGCTGGCGGGCAAGCCGTCGAGCACCAGCGTCACCGGATGTCCCGTCTTGCGCTCGTAGTCGTGAACCGCACGCTCGGCAGTGTCTGCCGGCGATAGCCCTTCCAGCTCCGGCAGGCGCAACCCGGCTGAGATGTACCGTAGCTCGGCCAGGGCCGATTGCAAGGCCGAATACACCGTGTCGAAGTCGCCGTTTGCGGGTGGGCTGCCGCCTTCGGCCAGCAGGAAGCGCCGGTAACCGGCGGCCAGGGCGTCCATCCGCAGCAGGGCCAGGGAAAGGTCTTGGGCCAGCCCGTCGTGCAGATCGGCCGAGATGCGCCGCAGGTAGCGTTCGTTCAGCGCCGTCGTGCGCATGGCCGCGCGCCGCACACGATCGTGCAGGCGCTGGTTCTGAGCCAACAACTCCTCCAATTGCGCCACTTTCCTCCGGAGTTCGCCTTGCTGGGTCGTGATGGTGTGGCTGCCCCGGCCCACCAACCCGGCCAGCAGCAAGTACATCGCCAACGTTGCAACGCCCACCACCATCCAGCTCCGCCATTGCGCCGCCCGGACTTCCTGCACCAACTCGTCGGTCGTCTGGGAGAACTCGGAAACGGCCACGACGGATCCCGTCCTTTCCACGCGGATCGGGGCGTAGGTTTCGATCAGGTTCAACCAGCGCTTGCGTTCGTACTCGTCTTCCGGATCGCTCAGGCCGCTGATTTCGGAGCTGACCGTTCCGGAAATGGCCCGCGCCAGGTTGGGGCGCAGGGGGAATACTTGCCCGATCAGCAGCGGATTGTTGCTGTACAGCACCCGTCCGTCCGTCCCCCAGATATTGAAGGCGACAAAACGCTGGCCCAATGGGGTCTCGCGGAGAAACGCATCCAGAGCGTGCAGATGCCGGTCTTCCAGGTGACCGCCCTGAGCCAGATCTTGCAGGTGCGGAGAGATGAAACTGTCGACGTACAGCGCCGTCACGCCGGCCGTGCGGTTGATGACCCCGATCTCAATTTGGCGGGCGACCCACAGGCCGATCACCCCCATGCCGGCCAGCAGGATGAAGAAGCTGACCAGCAAGAATTGGCGCGCCAGGGTTAGCCGGGTCAAGGCGAACATAGAGGGAATCTCTTGTCGTGAGGTAGAAGAGTATGTGTCAGGCGGGAATGAGGGTCCGGCTTGGGTGTGCGTGGTGAACCCAGAACCAAAAGAGCCCCCTGACGGCACAGGTGATGATACGCAGGGTGAGGGAGGCGGTAAAGGAGGTTACGGGCGATGGGCCGGGGCGCCCACAAAGCCGGCATCCCACGCCGATGACTGGCCGGACAGGCCGCCTGCCTGCGCGCCGGCCGGGATGGGCTGCTGACCTTCCTGCGCGTTGACGACCCCGTCTGGCGAAACCGCGTGCGCACCGACCACGCCAGCGAACGGCGCTTCGTCGCAGTGCGCCGCCGCACCCGTCCCTGGGCGTCTGCTTCGACACCGCCAGCGGCGAGCGCATCCTCTCTGCGAGCTTTACCGGCGCAAACGAACGCCAGGGATTCCGTATTCTCTTACCTCTGACACAAAACGCTTGACGTCACCTTCTCATTTCATACATAAGAACCCATCGGGTCGCAGCGGCGCCAGCGACCAAGGTCTGAAATCCACCCCGGCCCAAAGTCCGACGATTTTTCGCCTTTCGCCCGTTACATTGCGGCGTAATCCTCTGCACAATGCGTTTCGGGAGTTGCCATCCCGATGCTGCCCGGCGCCGGCGTTTGCAAGATCAGGAGCGGTACGCAGCGGTCCGCGAGGCTGCGGGACCGGGTGGTGTTGGGCAACCCATGCAGCCGCTCGCGCGAGGATCTTGATTTTGCGTAATGCGCCCCAGGCGAGGGTGTCAGAACGAACAGAGCGCGGAGGAGTCAACCCTCCCAGATGGAGGTCAACGGGCGGCGCAGGACGGTGGCGGTTTGCGGATCCAGAGTCGCGCTGAACGCAGCAGCGCGCGGGCAAACCGGATCGGCCCTGCTGCACGGTGGGTGCCGGGCAGCGGGAAACGCGATGAGTTGAGGGGCGTAAGCCGGAGCCGGCGGACGGCCCCAGCCAGAGCGTTGGGCGGAGCAACAAGGCGCTATCACTCCTACAAAAGGGAACATCATGAAACCAGTCAAGGGTAATTCCATTATCTGCTTGCTGTTCGTGTTGACCCTATCGTTCGGGGTGCTCGTCGCGTGTGCCGGAGAAGCCGGAAAAGATGGCGCCGCGGGCGCCGCGGGCGCTGCCGGCAAAAATTTGACCGCGACTCAGCCGAAGTTGATCGGCACCTTCCTCGCGGACATCTCCCCGCTGTTCACGAAGAACGACCAGTTCTTCGAGGGCGCATTGGCCTGCGGGGCATGCCATTTCGCCGCCTCCGCGGCCTCCCTTCACGAGTTGAACCTGACCAGCTACAACGGCATCCTGACCGGTCCCGATTCCGTGTCGGCCCCCCCAGGGGAAGACCTGCTGGGTCGGCCGGCGACGTGCAGCAGTCTCCTGAGCGTGGGTACTGGTTGTACGCCAAACTGGGACGACAGCGCGCTGCAGGCCCGCCTGCGCAACACCCGCATGCCGCCGGGCTGGCCCTTCGACCTTGGGGAAGGCAACCGCGATACGACGGAAATCCTCACGATCCAGGCCTGGTTGACCGATGGGGCGAAGCAAACAGGTTGCACAGGCACCCTGGTCTGCTACGACACGGTGCTGAGCACGCTTCGTTTCGCTGCCGCCAGCACCACCGATATCGATGTGGGTGGCGCAGGCACCGACCCCACTTTCCTGATCAGTGAAGCACTTACCGTGGGGGATCTCTTCAAGACTGTCGGGGCCTTCTTTCCGAACAGTCAGGCCTGTACCGACTGCCACGGGAGCCTCGGATACGCCTGGCACGGGGTGAACATGGGGACCTACGCTGGAATCCTGCTAGGCCCAACCGATGAATTGGTAACTGGGGAAGACATGCTGGGCCGGGGGGTGGATTGCCTTGACCTCACGACCGTGACGGGAGTGTGTACCCCCGTCTGGGACAGCAGCGCGCTGAGAGCCCGCCTGCGCAACACCCGCATGCCGCCCGGCTGGGCATTCGAGTTGGCGGGAACCAACCGGGACGACAACTCGGCGATCAACACCATGAAGGCCTGGGTGGATGCCGGGGCGCCTAACGGCGCCTATTGATCCGGCCTGAATGGAGCGTTTTTCAGGTCGCTTGAGCGGGCGGGGCGTACCGGACGCCCGCTCACGGTTCTTGTCCCGGGGGATGGAGAACGGAGGCTGGCGGAGCCGCCCGGAACTGGGACCCACGCTTGCGGTCTTGAAGGCTTGGGCCACTTTCCCTTGATCCTCCGCAAGCCGAAATTCAGGTCATGGTCAGAGGAAGTTCGAGTCATGAGAAGAGCGGGAACGACGGTCTACCTGGTGGTCTTGACGGCGCTGGTGGCCTTATCGGGCTGTTTCCAACGCACGCCGGATCCGGGCGGGGCCGTCGACCTGTCCGCTGCGTTTCCGCCCGCCGCGGCGCTCAAGGCGGTCACGCTCTACCGTTCCCCGGCGCCCCGGCTTTTTCCCAGAATCGCGGCCGGCCGGGACGGGAGTCTGCAATTGGCCTGGATCGAATCCGGCAACGGCCGGCCCCGGGTCATGACGCGCCGCCTGGAGGGCGATCGGTGGCAATCCCCGAGTCCGGGGGTCGAGACCGAAACCGCCGCGCTCCTGACCGGCGCCGCCGTGGACGGGAAGGGGCGGCTCCAGGTGCTCTACCTGCAGCAGAACGGCAAGACGCAACAGGTTTACCATACCGGTCAGACCGCCCAAGGCTGGTCGCCGCGCCAGAACCTGAGCCTGGGGAATCTGCCGGTCATTGCGCCGCGCTTGGCCGTCGATGGCCGAGGCGATTTGCACGCGGCCTGGTACTCGGCCGTGGAACACAATGCGGCGGTCTTCTACCGGCGCCAGGACGGCAAGGGCTGGCACGCCGGAGAACAGGTGACGCCACGGGATCCCCTGGCGACCTTCTGGGCCCCCAGCGTGGCAGTAGGCCAGGACGATACGATCCACATGGTCTACTTCACCCTTTCGGCGCGAGGTGCGGCCGTGCTGTACAGCCGCAAGGGCCCCGACGGCCACTGGAGCGCTGCGCAGACCCTTTCCGAGGGGCAGCGGTTCGCCATTGCGCCTTGCATCGCGATGGACCGGCTGGGCAATCCCCACGTGGTGTGGAAAGGGGGACAACGGAACGAGATCCTCTATTACAGCACCCTGCGCGCTGGCCGCTGGACCCCGCCCGTAACCATTGCGGGCCGGCCCGATTCACCGGTGGATTGTGCGTTGGCCGTTGACAAGCGGGGCATCGTGTACCTGGTCTGGCGCGAAATTACCGGCCGGGGAAACCAGGATATCTTTCTCAGCCGGGGCCGGGATGAGCGCTGGTCCCCGCCGGTCAACGTGTCGCGAAGCGCGGGAACTTCCTACGCGGTCACGGCAACCCTCGCGAACGAGACCCTGCATCTGTCCTGGGCGGAACAGGCGGGGGCGGAGGGGAGTCACATCCGCTGGCTTGCCCTGGACGTTGGATCGGGAGGGGGGTAAAAAGATGCCGCTCGCGCACCGCGGTCCAGTCGCCAACGCCAATGGAACCGCCCCAGCGCGCCCCAGCCAGGTAAACCCGTTAGGAGGGTGAGAAGAGTGGAGTCGACAACCGCGGCGCCCAGCAATCCATGCTGGGCCTTGGCCACGCCGCGTAGGACGCGGACGACGGTTCCTGGATTGCCTCGGTCGCTGCAAGGTTCTCCGCTCTCCAATCGTGCGGGGGCAACGGCTCGATCGCGGGATGACATGATGATTCTCCTGTCGCACTCACGGGGAAAAAACAGATGACGGTCAGAAATGCGGCTTTGCGCCAGGTTCTGCTCGGCGCGTTGGGGGTATGGGTTTTTGCCGCCGCCCCCGTGTTTGGGGCAGACGTCCCCACGTTGGAAAAAAGGATCGAGCGCATCGAGCAGGAGTTCGGCAAGGCGAAAGGACGGGAGGAACTCACCTTGGGGCGGGAGATCTACAAGGCCGCCTGCATGACCTGCCACGGCATCAATGGGGATGGGCGGGCGCCCAGCGCCAAATGGCTGGACCCCAAGCCGCGCGATTTCACCAAGGGACTGTTCAAGTGGCGCAGCACGCCCTATGGCGCATTGCCCACGGACGAGGACCTGGAGCGCGTCGTCCGCGAAGGCATATCCGGCACCGATATGGTGCCATTCGGCGCCATCCTCTCCAAGAAAAACCGCATGGCGGTGGTGCAGTACGTCAAGTCCTTTTCACCGAGCTTCGCCGATCCCGCCTTGTGGCCCAGCGCGGAAACCATCGTCAAGATTCCGGAACAACGCCCCTTTGCGCCTTCGCCGGAGAGCATTGCCCAAGGCAAAGCGCTTTACGAGGCCAAGGGTTGTAGCGTCTGCCACGGGCCCAAGGGCGACGGGAAAGGGCCCGCCGGTGGGAATCTGGTCGACGCGTGGGGCCGGCCCGTTGCGCCCTGGAACTTTACCCACGCGTATTACAAGAGCGGCACGGCCGACCAGGATTTGTACCGGACGATCGCGACCGGGTTGAACGGCACCCCGATGATAGCTTATGCGGCGCTTACGACCGAAGAGGAACGCTGGCAATTGGTCGATTATATCCGCTCCTTCGGTGTGGCTCACCGTTCAATACTCCATTATCTGTTTGTCGATGAACCCAGCGGGCGTGTCTACGATAGACGGCCCGCTTCCAAGTTCTGAACAATTTAACAGTCGAGTTTCATGTTTTCAGAACGCCCTTTCACACTGCCGCGGTGGGTCTTCTGCGTCGTGTTCACGATCGTCCTGAGTGGGTTCATGACGGGGTGCCTGACCGAAAGGGTCAAGGAAAAAGTTGCCGGTGCGGACGGCGGTGCTTCGTGCAGCGCGCTCGTGTGGAACGGCTTCCAAGGTACTCCGACGGCGAATGCCAACTGGGATTACATACAGCCCACCATATTGGGGGGCAGAGGCTTCTGCAAAATCTGCCATACGCGCGCCGGAACCGGTCCGAGCAATCTCTCGTGGGACTCCGATCAATACAGCCATATCGTAACGGATCGGTTGATGAGCGGATATCCAAGCTCCGGTTTGCCCATCATTGAACCCGGGTTCAAGGACTGCAGCTTCGCCTACCGCAAAATCTCTGAATCTGACAGCGAATTGGTGGCCGCGGGCGAGGGCTCGCGCATGCCGCTCGAAAAACCTCCTCTGAGCGCGGCTGACATCGCACTGATCGGCGCGTGGATCGATGAGGGAGCCGTGCTCGCCGCGCCCTAGTCAAGAGGGTTATGACCCCTACTCCAATTCAGCCGGTTCTGGTTGGTTTAGGGGTCGATCATTTCGGTTTTCCGGGAGCTTGCCGAAGTGTTCCGGAGCAGAGGACCGAACGATATCTGAGAGCCGAATGATCTGCGAAAAACGGGGGGCAAAACCGGTGAATTGCGAATCAGGCAGACCCAAACAGCGGCGTGACCAGATGATTCGAATATTTTCGTTGACCATTGCCGTATTCCTCGGGGGTCTGCTGGTTTCCGGTTCCGTTCTTGCCGAGGCGTACCTTGCCGTGCGCGAGGGCTACAAGTGCTCCCAGTGCCACTTCAACAAGACCGGAGGTGGCAAGCGCAACGACTTTGCCAATACGTACGTTCAGACCCGCCTGTCTCAAAACTTCGTGCAGTGGCAGCCGCCCGGGGAAGAATCGGGAGAATCGGCGGTAGGGAACATGTACCATGGCCGGCTCAACGACTTTGTCTCCCTCGGGGCCGATTTTCGTTTTACCTATTCCGAAAAGCAGATCCCGCATACGAAGAAGCCGGAAGAGGATATGTCCATCAACAGTGGTCTCCTCTACCTGCAGATGGATATGGTCCCCGGGAGCGCTTCGTTGTATCTGGATCAGACCATTCAGGGCACCAGCAGCGCCCGTGAGTTGTTCATGCTGTTTGACGACTTGCCGCTGGACTCCTACGTGAAATTCGGCCGTTTCTTCTTGGCGTCGGGATTCCGCCTGCAGGACGATACCGCGTTTGTGCGCCAGTACTCCGGGTTCACCTATGGCAATCCCGATAGCGGTGTCGAGATCGGAGTGGAGCCTGGACCCTTTTCCGTGAGTCTCTGGAGCACGTCTCTCGACAAGAAGCGCGGCGTGACCGCATCGGTGATCGCGAAGCCCGCGCGGATCGGAGTTTCATATAATCTCGACTCTTCCGTTCAAGGGACGAAGAAGACGGTCTCCAACGTCTTCTCGGGCCTGCATCTCGGCCGCTTTACGGGATTGTTCGAGATTGACCAGATCGCCACGGAAACCACATTGAAAGTGAATTCCGTGGCGTTGCTGGCGGAATTGAATTACATGGTCGTCAAGGGAGCAAATCTGAAGTTGTCTTATGAAGCCTATGATCCCAATACCCACGAAACGGGAGACAGGGTTGAGCGGGTCAGCCTGATCTACGAGCCGTTCGTCACGCAGTTCCTGCAAATTCGAATAGGCGGCCGCGACTATATCGGGCAAATCAACAACGATCAGGAAAACCGGAAAGAATTTTTCATCGAAATGCATGGTTTCTTCTATTGAACGCGCCGGAACCCTGCTGCGCGGGGCGGCTTATCCATTCTATCCGTGGGACGGATTCTCTTCTGCGGCTGGCTTGGCCCAGCCGGTTTGCCGGCTCCGGTGTTGCGGGTAATCAGCCGCAATGTCGGTGGACTACCATCGCGTGCGATTTGACTCTCCCCTATTCCGCCTCGCTCCAGCACCAAGTTGGAAATTGCTCCCCTGAATAGGGGAGCGTTTCGCCACCCGAGTTTTCTCCAATTCCGCAGGTCCGTTGTACGCTGGCAGAATTCACCGCTGGGTCAAACAGTAAGGCCGTTGGGCGCGGCCGGGCGCCGCCTTCGCCGCGCTGGCTCGCGGGCCGCGCTCCCCGTTCGCCCCTCACTCCAGCCCCAACTCCTTCAATGTCTCGGTCGCCACCCGGAAGGCATCCACCGCCGCCGGGAAGCCGCAGTACGCGACCGCGTGCAGCAGCACTTCGCGTAGTTCCTCCTTGGTCACCCCGTTGACGATGGCGCCCTTCACGTGGAGCTTCAGTTCGTGGGGCCGGTTCAGCGCGATCAACATACCGACCGTGAGCATGCTGCGCACGTTGCGCGGCAGGCCCGTGCGCGTCCAGACCTCGCCAAAGCCGAAGTTGGTGATCCATTCCTGGAATGTGCGCGTGAAGTCCGTGGCATCGGCGATGCGTTTGTCGACGAATTCTGCGCCGAGCATCTCTTTGCGAATGCGCAGTCCCTGCTCGTTCAGCGGTTGATTGGCCATGGCCGTGTCCCCCTCTCGGGTTCGGGTTGGATGGAAGTCCGCAGCCGCGGGCTCAGGCAGTCCGGGCGTGGTGCGTGACGACGGTACTGCGGATGGTTCCGCGAAAACAAACCGCCGGCCGCAAGGCGCCCCAAGCCCGACGGAACCGCGCTAAAGAGGCGGCCGCGTTGACAACACCCGGTCCATCCGCTACACGGTGGGCAACGCAAGCGGTCCCCCGGGGAGAGGGCCAATACCGCGGTTTCCTCGCACCATCCGGAATTGCATGGCCGAGCCGACAATGGCCCAGAAAGGGCCATACCGCATTGAACTCAAAGCCGAGTACCGCTACGCTTGGTGTGCCTGCGGATTGAGCGGCATTCAGCCCTTCTGCGACGGATCGCACACCCGCACCAACGGGGCGTTCAAGCCGGTCGTTTTCATCGCCGAGAAGGACCGGACGGTGCTGTTGTGCGGCTGCAAACGGACCGGCAAACAACCCTATTGCGACAGCACCCACAAGAAACTCTAGGGAATGGCGGCGGCGGGCGGACGATTTACACGCTGTGGGGGAGGAGGAGCGACATGCAAGCCAGAGCCGAACTGGATCTGAAACCGGAAATCAACGCGGACTGCGAGCAACTGGTGGTGATGGACACCACGAAGATGCCGTGGGAACCCACCGAGCATCCGGGCGTGTGGCGCAAGCTGCTGGAGCGCGTGAACGACCCCAAGAAGGGACGCGAGACGATGCTGATGCGCTTCGACCCCGGCACCACGCTGCCCACCCGGGTCGAAACCACCCGCACGGACATGTTCATCCTGGAGGGGAACTACACGGATGAACACGGCACGTATGGGAAACAAACCTTCGTGCGCAACCCCGCCGGCTTCAAGAGCACGCCGGGATCGAAAGACGGCTGCGTGTTTTACGTCAAGCGGCGCATCCCGTTCCGCGAGAATGAAGTGCGGATCGTCACCGACACCACCAAAAACCAGTTCACGCCGTTCGGCCACCGCGCGGGCCAGGTGCAGCACCTGTATCGCGACGCCCACGGCATCGACACGTCGCGCTTCGGCGAGGTGTTTCCCAATTCCCAGATCGCCGAGCACGATCACGCCATGGGCGAGGAGACGTTCGTGGTCGATGGCTGCCTGCGGGACGACCGG
Organism: bacterium; assembly: GCA_041482995.1. Taxonomy (GTDB): domain Bacteria; phylum SAR324; class SAR324; order SAR324; family JACQKK01; genus JBGPEV01. The sequence goes on from JBGPEV010000007.1 coordinate 15,099, forward strand.
GGCGCTTACACGCCGGGCATGTGGTTCCGCTTCCCCTCCGGGCTGCCCCACGCGCCTTTCACCAAGGATGAGCACTGCATGATGTTCATCCGCGAGGGCGATCTGTACTGGTAGCCCCCGCGGGCCGGCCGCCCCAAGGCCGGGGACGCACTCGCTGCGCCTCCGGCCCCGCGGGAACTCCCCTTCCGTATCCCAACCTGAGCCGCAGCGGCCCCCTGGTGTTCCGCCGGGGTGCGGTCGTGCCGCGGCACTGCCGCCCTGCGGTCCCGCCTCCCGCTACAAGAAGCGCAGCATCCAGAGCGACAGCCAGGGCACGTAGGTCACCACCATCAGCGCGGCAATGGCCATGACGATGAAAGGCACCAGGGCGGGATAGAGGCTGGTGAGCGGGGTGCGGAAGAGGGCCTGCACCGTGAAGATGTCCAGGCCGAAGGGGGGCGTGAAGGTGCCGATGCTGAGGTTCATCACGACAATGATGCCGAAGTGCACCGGATCCACCCCGAGCGCCAAGGCGATGCTCGCCAGCAACGGCGAAAGCACGATCGTGGCCGATGCCGCATCCAGGAAGCAGCCGATGAACAGCAGGAAGATGTTGGTCGCCAGGAGGAACAGCCACTGGGGCAACGCCAGCGCCTCGATGAACTGCACCGCCGTTTGGGCGGTTCCGCTGACGGTGAGCAGCCAGGAATAGACCCCGCTGGCCGCGATAATGATGAAGATCTGGGCCGTCAGGTAGGCGCTGTTGGCGGCCACGTCGAGCAGCACCCGCCACCGCCGGTCGCCATAGATGACCATCGTCACGACGATGGCGTAGATCCCCGCGACGCCCGCCGCTTCGGTCGGGGAAAACACGCCGGTGTAGATCCCGCCGAGGATGATCACCGGAGCGCCGAACGCCCAGATGCTCTCGCGGCTGGCCTTGAGCAATGCGCCCCGGGGCGGGCGCTCGCTGGGCGG
>JBGPEV010000008.1:0-16014 GCA_041482995.1 bacterium
CACTCCCGCACGATATTACCCAGGATATCCATTTCCACCACAGTCGTCAGCCCGGCCTCGAACAGCAGATGCCCGTTGCTGAGCCGGGTGATCTCGTCCGCGTCGTGGGGCCGGCCGGTGCCGCTCAGGGGCACGAACCAGCGCACGGCACCAGCCGTATCCACGGCGATGATCCATGATTGGCCGATCGCCGATGCCGCGTTGAATTGCCGCACATCGAAGAAGAGCATGCCCGGCTGGGGCGCCGGGGCGCCGACATCCGGGGTACCCACGACCAGCGGTGGGAAGCCGGCCGGCAGCGGGTCCGTGACGGCGTGCAAAGTGGTGTCAGTGACAGAACTGCCCGCGGCATTCGTGAGCTTCACGGACAGGTCGTAAGTTTCTCCTGCGGTCTTGGTCGTCTTGAATCCGGCCATTGTGATACCATGGTCGGTGGCGGAGCCAGACGCGGTGACGGTAAAAGTATCCGTGGCATCGTTCGCATTGGTCGCCGTCACAACGACCGTGGTGGGCTCGTTCGATGTCACGCTTAGCGTCCCCGCGAGCGGGGCGAAGGTGCTGGCCGTGTAGGTTGGTCCGGCAACGATCGCTGGTGGGGTGGCAGCAGCGGCTTTCTTCTTCTTCGTCGTGTCCGAACAGCCTCCCAGCACGGCAATAACAGCGATCAGGCTCACAATCACAAGAATTGAACGCTTCAAAGCAGAATTCATTCGTCTATTCTCCAACGATCCGGAAATCGACTTCCGTCCCCAGAAGATCTGCAAAACCTCGGCGGGGCATTGTGACATCGGATATTCGGGCTCCCGTGGCGCTGCTACCAAGTACAGAAAGAAAAAGCGCCTGTCAATTCAAGATTCTTTGCCCGCGCGAAAGGAATACTGATTTTCCGACAAGATTATTCCCATGATGCAGGGAACCGTCAACTTGGCGAGCAATGAAGTGGTCCCCAAGAATCGGACAGGAGGTCAAGCTCTGGGCCACTCACGGAAAGGAGTGTGCATCCTGGGCAGGAAGCGCAAACGCATTCGATGCGGAGTTCAAGGCACAGGCGACCTTGGCGGCGGTGCGTGGAGAACAGACCCGGGCGGGACCGCCGGCCGAGACGAAAGTAGCGCGGGACATTCGGAGGACCAGCCTTGCGGGTGGATGGATCGCAGCGCAGAGGATGCTCATCGTTTGCCGGTTCGGCGGGTAGTCCACGCAAGCTGACGACCCGCAACGGCAAGACCTTCGCCCGCATCGTGGAATTGGCTCCTACCACGCTGGCGAAGGGGGTCCTCGAATTTCCGGTGCGGGATTTAAGTGCGGCGAATCGGTACGTCAGGGGTGAGACCCACGCGGCGCGCTTTTTTGACTTGAGCCGTTGAACGTGGATTAGCTTGCTTTCGAGGGATGCGTGGTTGTAAATCGGTCGCTGAGTCGAAAGTATTTCCAATTCCAATTCCATCTGGAAGGATTCAAACATGGACATCGCGCAACAACGTGGGTTTTGCCGCGGAAGGACCGCCGTAGCGGCGATTGCTGCCGTTTCGCTGCTTGCCCTGTTCGCTTGTTCGAAGCCATCCCAGAGCACGGGACCCGTCGTGATATCGGCGCCAGGAAGCGCAACGTTCGATTCGAACGCGGCGAGCATTTCCGTCCCTGTTAAGATCGTGAACCAAGGAAAGGAAAGCATCTCTTCCGAAATAGGTTTCAACCTCTCCTATCACCTGATGGACGAGAAAGGTGCGCCGCTGAAGTGGGACAACCCGCGCAGCGCGATTCCAGCCATTGCCCCAGGGAAAGACGCCACAGTGCCCATGGTCGTGACCCGGCCCGAGAAGCCCGGAAAATATGTATTGGAGATCGATGTTGTGCACGAGAATGTCACATGGCTTTTCAGCCTGGGCGTGAAGGTCGCGCGAGTGAAGTTGGACGTCCCAATCCAGGGGAAGAAGTAGCATCAGTCTCAAGGAAATTTCTTGGGCTTTGCCATGATACCGAATGCCTTAGGGGTGAACCGCCTGGAAGGGAAGACGGAATGAAACGGACGGATGAATCGTGAGCGGAACTTGCTCCGCTGCCCCTCGTTGCGTAATTGGCAGACCCCCGGCACTGCCGGGGAGGCAGTATCCGTTTGAAATCGCCGGGAGTCCACCTCAAGGTGTCACATTCTTTTCGGGGCGTCTCCGGTGCGTCGGGTGGAGCATCTGGAAAATCTGCGCATCGACCTTGGCGATTTGGGCATCCGCCCAATCGGGAATGGGAATGCGATTGCGGCGGCAGATATGCCGGACATCAAACAAGAACATCGCGTTCTAAGATTCTCCAAATAGCATTTTCAACCTGTCAAGAGCATTCAAATCCAGAGCACGGGCAAACGCTTCTACTTGCTGGGTCACAGTGAATTTCGCTAGTGACTGGCCGGAGGTCTTCCGCTTGATCATGATGACCCGTTTGCGAAGATCGCCTTATTTGTCCGTCCCACAATCTTGGCCCGGTGTTCATCGGCAATGTTGGAATAGCGCCCGACCACGGCAAGCGTGCGGTGCCGCAGCACGTCCGCGAGCGGAAGCACGTCATCCGCGTCCGGCGCTCCCCTGCCCGCCCCGCCTGACCCAGTTGGCGGAGGGTCTGACTCTTGACCCGGTCGTCGCTCCCGAACCTCTCTCCCGGATGTGAGCGCCGCGGTGCGAACCAAGAATGCTGAAGGGGTGCCCCAGGGCCAGGGGAGACGTCCGGAGCCCAGGATCGCCTTCACGCCTTCTTGACGAAGTCCGTCGCCACGCTGGTGTCGTTGGCCAGGGACTTCTGCAGCCGGTCGGGGGCCACGGCCACCTGCACGCCGGCCCGCTCCTCTTGCAACACCATGGAAACGCGCGAATCCTTCTGCGCCCAGCCGCGGTTGAGCGCCTCCGTCATCTCCTCCAGCGTCAGGTTGCATAGCCGCATGGGCACGCTCACCTCCTTGCCCAGGGCCACCGCGAGGGAGACGTCCTTGTGGGCCAGGCGCAGGGCGAACGCGGGCGGGTCGTAGGTGTTGGGGAGGAACTGGTCGATCAGCGCATCGAACGTGCGCCGCCGCCCGACCGCCCCTTGCCGGATCGCCTCGAACAGCACGAGGGGGTCGACCCCAGCCTTCACGCCCATGGTGAAGGTTTCCGCCAGCGCGGCGTTGATGGCGTAGCCCGAGCAGTTGTGAACCAGCTTTGCGACGGTCGCGTGTCCGACCGGACCGATGTAGCGCACCTGGTCGCCGATGGCGTCGAGGACGGGCTTGAAGCGCTCGAAGACGCCCTTGTCGCCGCCAATCCACAGGGCCAGCTTGCGGGTGGCGGCGCCGCGCGGCCCGCCGCTCACGGGCGCGTCCAGCAGGTGCGCGCCTTTTTGGGCAAAGGCCGCGTGCAGCTTCTGCACCAGGGCGCGGGAATTGGTCGAGAGATCGAAGTACGCCGCGTCCTTGCGCATGCCCGCCAGCAGGCCGTCCGGCCCCAGGGCGGTGGCCTCCACGTCCGGCGGGCCGGGCAGGGAGGTGAACACCACCTCCGAGGCGGCGGCCACCTCGCGGGGCGTGCTGGCCCACACCGCCCCCGCGGCGATGTGGGGGGCGGCCGCCGCCCGCCGCAGATCGTGCACGATGAGCTGGTGGCCCGCCTTCTGAAGATTCGCGGCCATGCTGGCGCCCATGGTGCCCAGCCCGATAAATCCGACTTGCATGTTCCCCTCCTCGTCAATGGCGGTGGCCTGGGTCACTCCTTGCCTTCGTACACGTCGGTGGCACTCTGGGCCGCCGTCATGGCCGCGGGCCAGCCGGAATAGAACGCCAGGTGCGTGATCACTTCGGCGATTTCCTCCTTCGTCACGCCGTTTTCCAGCGCGCGCTTCACGTGGGTCTTGAGCTGGCTGGGCCGGTAGGTGGCCGTCAGCGCCGCCACGGTGACCAGGCTGCGGTCGCGCTTGGAGAGGCCCTTGCGCTCCCACAAATCCCCGTAGATCACGTCATTGGTGTAGTCCACCAGGGCCGGGAAGTGGGGCTGGATGCGATTGCGCGCCGCGGACGGGGGTGCCTTTGCCATGGGGTCCTCCAAGGGGGTGGAAGCTGCTTGGGCGGCGCAGGCGGGTTGCCTGCTCGCCGCCGCTGGAACCGCCCGCCAGGCGGGCGCCAAGGCCCATCCCTAGCACGTCATTGCGGGCGCTGCCCATGGCAGGACCGTCGGGCCGCCGCCAACCACGAATCGGGAAAACCCGGCGCCGCGGGTGCCGTTCTGCAGCCCCCTGGGCGAGAACAGGCACAACACCCAGGCGCAGGAATGCGCCACGGCCATCGTGCGCGGCATGGAGTGGGTCGCGCTCGACCCGCGCTTTTCCGAGGTGGCCGGGGTGCACTGGCTGCTCAGACGTTGGCAGAAATGGGCTACACCAACGTGAGAAATGTGGCGGGGGATTCGTGGCCTGGGAAAAAGCCGGCTATCCGGCCGGGAAGTTGCGCAGCCCCTTGAAGGCCGAGCCGGATTGCCCCAGAGAGAGCGCGAGGCGCTCGAAAACACCGCTCCCTGGGGCGTATTGTTGCGGCGTCTGGCCACCACGCCGACCAAGCCTGCTATTGCGGTTGACATACCACCCCGCTGCGCCCACGCTGAGGGCAGGGGAAAAGTCCAATCTATTGGTTGAAGACAATTCTAGGCACGAAGATCGCTTCTCGAGTCCCGAGCAGGTTTGTCGTGCTTCTAGGGCCATCCTGCACCGATTGGGGCGCCTGACCGTCAGGAATTCTCTCCCCCCAGCAGATTCTTCTTTCGAACTTCCCGCGGACCTTCCCGAGGGGGATACCGGCGCCGCTTGGCCGCTCCCCCCAGGGCGTTGGGTCCATTCCGGCAGCGTCCAAGTCCACCCGCGGTGATGGGATCGGGAGCGGACGCGCCACTCTCCAGCGATCGATCCGGGCTCATCGAGACCGGCAACTTCTCAAGTGAGACACCCCATGGACACACTCCGAACCTTCATCGGCGATCGAAAGCAACTCATCAAGGGATTAATCATCGGCCTGATCGTCGGCCCGCTTCTTTCCGGACTCGTCGGCTGGCAGACCCGCACCTCCACGGCCAATGACATGGTACGCAACGCCGTGGTGGCCCAGCAAGTGAAGGTCTGCGAATTCCGCGCGCGCATCGCCGTTCCCGATCCGGCCAAGCTCGAATGGTCGGCCCGCTACGATCTAGCCAAAACCTGGGCCAAGATGCCCTGGCTAGAGTCCGCGGATTCCGACGTGGTCTCGGGCTGTTCCAACGGACTGGACAAGTCGGCCTGACCTATTCCTTACCGCCAGTTCCGGTCACGCCAGGCGGAGACGGTGAATCTGCGTGACCGTGGCGGGGCGGAGGGAAACCGCGGAGCCGCCGCCAAGTCGGTTCCCGACGGTGCCCGGATCGGTCCAGGGGTACTGTCCCGCCCGCCGGTGTCTTCCGGCAAACCTGCCCCACCCCGCACGCCGCAGATCGCGATTCCCCATCCAGGCTGAGCGGGTTACCGCTGGGAGCGTGTGCGTCCTCCTGACGCGTCGATTCCGCCAGGTGAGTTGACGGTGGAACCGTGAGGCCGAGTGGACTCACTGCCGGCCCAATCGGGATCGTCCTGGACGAACGCGCCGCGGCCGACCGCCACGGGAACCCAGCAGGGCCTCCCATCGCATGCCCACGCACCCAGCGTGCGCAAGCGGATTGGGCGGTCAATCGGTCTTGCGGTCCGGCTCGTTGGCCAGATACCCGTAGCCCGCCGTGAAATAGAAGATGCGCAGTATTCCTGTCGCATCCCGCAGCACCAACGGTTCCAGGGGTTCGATCCGCTCGAAGTAGCGGGCAAGAGGATGGGGGCGATTCGGGGAGGCCGGCCGATCCGACACATAGATCGTTGTCGCGCCGCGCGGCTTGCGGCCCTCCGCCCAGAGCAAGAATTCCTTGCCGTGGAATTCCTGGCCCCTGTAGTCGATCAAGACGAAGTCGGCGTGGCCGGGGGTATAGAAATCGAACATGGAGGCGATGCTGTAGTCCCCCGTCGAGAAGAAAACACCTTCGGGACGGCGGGACCACTCGTCTCGCAATCGGGCGATGCGCTCGCCCACTTCGCGCCACCCGAAGTAGTCCGATACCAGTTGCTGGCGCGGCTGCTGTGGATCCATGTAAAGCAGGCGGGCGGGCACGACCCACGTGGGCGCGACCATCAACAACGCGATGGGCACGACGACGAGTCCGGCGCCGGCAAGGGTCCACGCCCAGAGCCGCGGACGTTGCAGAACCGCCGGATCCCACCTGCCGCCGGCCTCGTGAAACCACGCCGCGAGCACCACGGCCCCCGTGGGGAAAACCACGGCGGCCCAGTGGGCCCCCACGTGGAGGAACGGCGACTGCAGCAGATAGATCGACAGCGGCACGGCGACCCCATAGGCGTAGTAGCACAGCCCGTCCCGGCGCCGGCGCGCAGCGTCGGATTCGGAATCTCCCCGTAACGCGGCGGGCACGTGCGCCTTCAGGGCCGCCAGCAGGGCCACGCCCAGCACCGGCGAGGCCGCGATCGCCTGGCCGACGACATAGTAGGCCACCTTGTACAACTGGAAGCCCTCGTTGCGGTGGCGATCGACAAAGTTGAAGCGGAACGTCATCCAGTCGTGGGTATGGTTCCAGTACAGAAACGGCGTGAACAGCAGCAACGCGATCAGCAGCCCCGCATACGGTTCCACCCGCAGCAATTCCCCGCGGTAGCGGCGGTGCATCAGAAGAAACAACAGCGTGGCCGGCACGTACAGGCCGGCGAAGAACTTCGTCAGCAGCATTGCCCCGGCCGTGAGGCCCACCGCGTACCAGGCGCCGCGCTGACCATCGACGATGGCCCGCTTCGTGAGGAAGGTGGTGGCGGTCCAGAAGAAAATGAGCGCCGCATCGGTGGTGATCAGGGTACCGAGCAGAAAGAGCACCGGCATGGCGGCAGCCAGCACGACGGCACGCCCAGCGAATCCGGCGCTCCCGGCGATGTCCTTGGCCATCCGCCACACCAGCCACAGCGTCGCCCCATGCCACAGCAACGAGGTGAGCCTGACGCTGAAGGCGCTGACGCCGACGAGCCGGGTGACCAGGGCGATGGCCCAAGCGGTCATTGGCGGATGGGTGGGGTATCCCAACGCCAAATGACGTGACCATTCCCAGTAGAACGCCTCATCTCCGTTGAGCGGCGGCACGGCCATGAGCGGCACGTGCACGGCGACCCACGCACCGATCAGCACCCATCCCCAGTCGCGTTTCCAAGACATTGCCAAGTGCGCTCCCGAGTCGACTGCGGCGGCATCGTCAGGCGGCGATGCGGGGTGGGGTTTTGGGCGAGTGGGCCGGCCGCTCCGGGCGCGGCCAGGATTCGGATCATGGCGTATCCATCGGCAATTTGGCAATCGGCGCGCCGAATCGATCCGCCGAGCCGCCGTACGGTTGAAATGCGGGCCGTCCCATGCCATTGATCGATTCTCTAGTCCCTCGAACCGACATCCCCCATGGCAGGAGGCCGGATGGAGCGCATCACCGTATTGAGTCCCCTCGGCATCAATCGCGCGGAGGCCCGCCCGCCGTCCGCGCGCATCCAGAGCCTGGAGGGGGCCGTGCTGGGCATCCTCAACAACGGCAAGCCCAATTCCCTCGCCCTGCAGGAGCACCTCGCGCAGTTGCTCGGGGCGCGCTTCAAGCTGGCGCGCGTGGTGACCAAGAAGAAGCCCAGCGCGTCCCTCGCGGCGGATGGGCTCGACAGCTTCGCGCGGGAGGTCGCGGCGGTGATCACCGCCATCGGGGACTGAGGCTCGTGCACGTCGTGGTGTATCCACGACTCGGTCGATCTGGAGAAGTTGGGCATTCCCACGGTGACGCTCTGCACCGACGCCTTCCTGGGCTTGGCCAGGGAAGAGGCCCGTACGCTGGGCATGCCGGAGTTGCCCTTGGTCATTATTCCCCATCCCCTGGGCGGAGAGCCGGCCGAACGCGTGCAGGCCCGAGCGGCAGGCGCGCTGGACGGCGTCGTTGCCGCCCTCACGCGCGGGGCACCGTGAGCAACTGGGAGGCGCTATGAACGCCGCGAAAGCCGGTGCGGCCAGCGGGCAGCACAAGTTGCAGGCCGAGGCCCTCACGTTCGGTTCGCACGATGAGGCGCTGGAAGCGTTTCACGGGCGCGGCTGGACCGACGGGCTGCCCGTGCTCCTGCCCACGGAGCAGCGGGTGCGGGCCATGATCGCCGGCGCGGGCCGCCCGGCGGCGGACGTGATCGGCTTGGTGCCGCCCCGTTGGGCGGAGGCCACGGTGGAGAACATGGCCATCAACGCCGTGATGGCCGGCTGCCTGCCCGAGCACATGCCCGTCCTGGTCGGGGCCCTGCAGGCCGCCTGCGATCCCGCCTTCGGGCTCTACGGCATCCAGGCCACCACCCACCCGTGCGGGATCCTCATCGTCGTGACCGGGCCCGAGGCGGCGCGCCTCAAGCTCAACGCCGGCTTCGGCTGCTTCGGCCCGGGCAACCGCGCCAACGCCTCCATCGGCCGCGCCCTGCGGCTGGTGCTGGTCAACGTGGGCGGCGCCATACCCGGCCAGGGGGATATGTCGACCCAGGGTTCCCCCGGCAAATACAGCTACTGCACCGCGGAAAACGAGGGCGCTACGCCGTGGGAACCGCTGCGCGTGGCGCTGGGCTATGGGCGGGAAGACAGCACCGTCTCCGTTTTTGCGGCGGAAAGCCCCCACAACGTCAACGACCACCAGTGCCTGACCGCCCACACCGTCCTCAGCAGCATTGCCAGCGTCATGGCCACGATCGGCAACAACAACGCCTCGTGCATCGATTCGGGCGACGTGTTGGTGGTGCTGGGGCCGGAGCACGCCCAAACGGTTGCCGCGGGCGGGATGACCCGGCGCGACATCCAGCGCTTCCTCTTCGATCGCGCGCGCAACACCGTGGGGCTCCTGCGACAGCGCGCCCAGTGGAGCATGGCGCGCTGGCCGAAGTGGATCAATCAGGACAACGACGAGACGCTGGTGCCCTTGGTCGGGCAGCCGGAGGACATTCACATTCTCGTGGCCGGCGGCGCGGGCAAGCACTCCTCCTTCATCCCCACCTTCGGCGTGACCAAGTCCGTCACCAAGCGCATCGAGCGCGTGGGGAAGTAGGAGAAGAAAAAAAGCTGCGGCCGAAACACAAAGACCACGACGACCACAAAGGGGTCACAAAGGAATTCGGCGATGACTGTCAGGGCAAGTCCGGGATCCGGTGCCTGGCAGCATCGTGAATCGGCCCTCCGAGGGTAAAATAGAAAAGCCTTTGTGGTCTCCGTGTTTCGGCGGTTTGCAGTCCTCTGACCAGATGGGGTCCTAGAATTGCCGTCCACTCTGGACCGCCCCCTGATCCGCTGTGCGGGTCTGTCCCCCTTTGTAAACGGCGCGGGATGAAGAGCCGCTCTGGTTGCTGTTTTTCTCTCCCCCTTCTCCGTTTGCGGAGAAGGGGGCCAGGGGCATGAGGTGCCCTTTGGCACGGAGCGACCCATTCTTGAGACCGCTCAGCAGCAGCGCATCCCGTCCGCGTGGCCCGCCGTGAGGGGCGCGGCGGCCTGGGCGGCGCCGTCGTCCCGCCAGCGTAGCTTCAGGGCATTCCCCACCACCAGCAGGGAACTGGCGGACATGGCGATGGCGGCAACCAACGGCACGACATACCCCGCCATGGCCAAGGGAATCGCCAACGCATTGTAGCCGATCGAGAGCGCCAGATTCTCCTGGATCACGCGGAAGGTGCGGCGGGAAATGGAGAGTGCTTCCACGGCCCCCAGCAGGCGCGCGCGCAGCAGAATCACTTGGGCGGCCTCCAGGGAAAGGTCGCTGCCCGTGCTGACGGCCATGGACAGGTCCGCCTGGGTCATGGCGGGGGCGTCGTTCACGCCGTCCCCAACCATCGCGACGGTGCGCCCCTCCGCCTGCAGCGCCCGCAGCGCTTCCAGCTTCTCGTCAGGCAGCATGGCGCCCCGGGCGTCGGCGATCCCGGTGCGCTGGGCCACGGCCTGCACGGCGGCCGGACGGTCGCCGGAGAACACGTGCACGGCGATGCCCATCGCCTCCAGCGCGCGCACGGCCTGCTCGGCGTCGGGACGGAGCGGATCGGCCATGCGGATGCGGCCCACGGCCCGCCCGTCCACCGCCACGTAGACGAGGGTGTCCGCGCCCAATTCCGCGTCCGGCGCCTCGGCGAGCGCGACCCCGCGCTCCTCCAGCAGGCGGCGGTTGCCCACGATCACTCGCCGGCCCGCCACATCGCCCAGGGCGCCCCGGCCGGGGAGCACGTTCACGCCTGTCGCGGCGGGCAAGGGCGCGCCCAGGTGGGCTCGCTGGGCCAGTTCGCCCTGCAGGGCGCTGGCAATGGGATGCACGGTGCGCCGCTCGATGGCGGCGGCCAGCGGAAGCCACTGGTCCGTGGGCAGGGGGCCGAGATTCGCCGTCTCCGTCACCCGCAGTCCGCCCGTGGTGAGCGTACCGGTCTTGTCCAGCACAACGTCGGTCACCTGGGAGGCCTGCTCCATCACGTCCCCGCCCTTGATCAACACGCCCCGCCGCGCGGCCGCGGCGCTGCCGGCCAACACCGCCACGGGAGTGGCCAGCCCCAGGGCACAGGGACAGGCGATGATCAGCACCGTAATGGCGATCATCAGGGCCGGCTGATGGGGATTGACCAGCACCCATTGCCAGAAGGCAAAGGTGACGGCGGCCAGCACCAGCACCACGGAAACGGAGCGCCCGGCGATCACGTCCGCGAGACGTTGCAGGGGCGCCTTGCGGCTTTGGGCCTGCTCCACCAGCCGCACGATGCGGGAGAGCACCGTGTCCGCGCCCACGCGGGTCACGGTCATTGCCAGCGGCGCTTCCGTGTTCACTGTGCTGCCCAGCAGGGCGTCGCCCGGCCGCACGGCGCGGCGGCGCGATTCGCCCGTCATGGCGCTCTCCTCCACTTCGCTCACGCCTTCCGCCACCGTTCCGTCCGTGGGGATGGCGTCACCGGGGCGCACCAGCAGCCGGTCCCCCACGCGCACGTCATGGATGGCGATCGATTCTTCCCGGCCCTCGCGCAGGCGGGTGGCCCACTTCACCTGCATGCCCGCCAAGCCCTCCGTCACGCTGCCGGAGCGGCTGCGGGCGACCGTTTCCAGGAAGCGGCCGATCAGCAGGAAGAACACCATCATCACGATGGCCTCGAAGTAGGTCTCGTCACCGGGATAGAAGAACAGCACCGTGAACGATTGGCAGAGGGTACCGCCGATCCCCAGACAGATCAGGGTGTCCATGGACACCCTGCCATTGCGGGCGGCGGCCCAGGCGCCTTTCAGGAAGGGCCAGCCGCTGTAGAAGGCGGCCGGCAGCACCAGCACGGCGGAAATCCACTGGAACAGCCGGTGGAACTCGGCCTCGATGCCGTAGAAGTAGCCGGCGTAGAGGGCCGCGCTGTACAACATCACGTTCATCGCGCAGAACCCGGCCACGCCCAGCCGGGCGGCCGCGCTGCGCAGGTTGCGGCGGTGCAACGCTTCCTGGGTTTGGGGATCGTAGGGGCGGCCCTCGTAGCCCAGCCGGTTCAGCGCGCGCAGCAGGCCGCTCAGCCGCACCTGGCCGTCGTCCCAGCGGACGGCGGCCCGGTGATTGCCGTAATTGAGCTGCACGTCCGTCGCGCCCGCCTGCTGCAGGCCCTGCTCGATGGACTGGACGCAACTGGCGCAGTGGATTCCGTCGACGATCAGATGGGTTTCCGACAGGCCGCTGTCCAGGCGCCGCACGTAGGCCTGGTAGACCCCGCCGCCATCAAAGGCGGCAAAGGCGTCCGCGCGACCCTCCATCGGAAGGGCCGATGCGGGTGCGACTCCGGGTCGAACCCCAGCGGCAGCCGGGCTCGCAAGTTCCACAGCACCTCCGTCAGGGACAGACAATTCGCAGATCGTGATCGAGCCGCTCGCCACCCCGGCGCAGCGCCAGGTGAATCCGCCATTGCCCGGCATGGGGCCGGGCAAACGCGGCCTGGTACTGCCCCGGTGAGCGGGGATCCTCGCTCCACGCGAGGGCTTGGTCCAACGCCGGATCGTTGGGCCGATAGGCGGTCACCGCTCCCGAAAATCCGGAGGCGGGGCGCCCCGCGCGGTCGAGAATGCGCAGCACGACCTCGGCCGGCGCGGGGGGAAGCACCTCCACCCGCCACCCGGCGGCTCGGCTGGCCTGCTCGGCCGATTGCACGGCGTCATACCGGCGCGAATCCTCATAGTAGCTCTTGCTCACCAGCGTGGGCGGCGAGCGCATGGCGACGAACAACATGATGCCGTTGGTGACGATATACGCCGCGAAAACGCCTGCAATCAGCGCCACCATCGGGTTGCGGCGCCGCCCCGCCGGCGGGGGCGCGCCGCCGGGGCGCAGGATGTGCATCGTCATGGAAACACGGGAGAGATGAACACGGTCGGCTCGTCCGCAACGCGCCGGTCGACCTCATGCACATGGAACTGCAGCGGCGCCCGGCCGGCCTCCACGGCCGCGTAGGGGATGTTGACGAACGCTTCGAGCTTCATCGGCTCGCCCGGCGGCACACGCACCGGGTTCACCGGCATGATCAGTTGCGCGCCGGGCGGGCCGTCCATGTCGATGCGATAGGTGCGCGCCACGTCGCTGCGGTTGAACACGCGCAGGTGGAAGTGGTTGCTCACGAGGTTGCCCGGCAGCACCGTGAACGGCTCGCCTGGGGCGCGCAGCACGTTGAAGTCCAGCAACCGCCGCGTCCCCAGCCCCCACACCAGCATGAGCACCACGCCCACCAGCAGCAGCGAGTAGACGATCACGCGGGGCCGCAAGATGCGGGTCACCTGACCCTGAAGGCGCGCGAGGGAATCGTAGCGGATCAGGCCGCGCGGCCGGCCGGTGCGATCCATGATGCTATCGCACGCATCGATGCAGCGGGCGCATCCGATGCACTCCAGTTGGTAGCCGTCGCGGATGTCGATTCCCGTGGGGCACACCGCCACGCACTTGTGGCAGTCGATACAATCGCCCTCGGTCGTGCCGACCCGCCCGCGCGGCTCGCCGCGCACGGTGTCATAGCCCACTTGCACGGTGTCGGCGTCGGTGAGCACCGCCTGAAAGCGCGCGTAGGGGCAGAGCACGGTGCAGAATTGCTCGCGGAACCAGGCAAAGTCGAAGTAGAACGCGCCCAGGATCGACGCCATGAAGAGGAACGCCGTCCAGTGCTGGCCGGGCGGGCTCAGCATCCAGTGCAGCAGGTTCTCCGTTCCGGCGAAGTAGGCAATGAACGTGTTGGAGATGAACGCGGAGCAGAGCAGGAACAGTGCGTGCTTCACCGTCTTGCGGGCCACCTTGTTGACGGTCCAGGGGCCTTCATCCAGGCGACGCTGGGCGTGATGGTCGCCTTCCACCAGCCATTCGATCTTGCGGAATACCTCCTCCATCCAGACGGTCTGCGGGCAGGCCCAGCCGCACCACACGCGCCCCACCAGGGCCGTGAAGAAGAACAGGCCGAGCGCCAGCCCCACCAGGAGGAAAACCAGGTAGAAGGCATCCTGTGGAAAGAACAAGTGGCCGAACAGGATGAACCGCCGCTCGGGAATCTGCAGCCACACCGCCTGCATGCCGCCGATCTTGATCCACGGGGTGGCCAGATAGATGACAATCAGCAGATACCCCGTCCAGCGCCGCCAGCGCATGAACGGGCCCATGATCGCCGCGGGATAGATCCAATTGCGGCGGCCCCGCTCATCCATCGTGCTGGGCCGCTCCGGCGGATGGAACCGGTAGAGCTCGGCCTCGAGGCTGGCTTGGTCGGCCGTATCCCCCACCGCCGGGAGCGGCGGCGCGGCGGCGGGGGATGGGGAGGAGGTCTCCGGGTTCATCGCGCCTTAGTCCTTGACCTCGACGCCCTGCGGCGGCTTGGGGTTGGGCGGGTGGGTGCCCTTGAGGGACTTCACGAATGCGGCGACCTGCCGGATCTTCTCCGGATTGAGCGTGGCCTTCCAAGAAATCATTCCCTTGTCGGGTACGCCAACGGTGATGGTGTAGACGATGTCCGCGTAGGTATTGCCGTGCAGCCAGTAGGGGTCCGTCAGGTTCGGGCCAATTACGCCCTGGCCTTCCGGGCCGTGGCAGGGCGCGCAATTGGCGACGAAGATTTCCTTACCGGCGGCGATCGCGGCGGCGTTACCCTCCAGGCTGGGGCCGGCGACCGGAGGCGCCGCGGAATGAGGCTGGCCCTCCGTGTTGGGAGCCAGGGTTGCCGGAGCGCCCGCGGCGGGCGTCTTCAGGGCCGCCAACTCCTGCTGATACTCCTGCAGCGAGGTGGGCCCAAATCCCAGGATGAGGTACGGGAAGTACACGACGGCAAAGAGGATCGTGCCATAGAAGAGCCAGAGCCACCACTGAGGCAGCGGATTGTCGTACTCCTTTATTCCATCGTAGTCGTGATCCAGCAACTCGTTCTGCTTCCTAACCATTGCGATTCTCCGGGGCAGAGGAGTGGGGCGAGCGGGGCGCCCCGTCTTCCAAGGGCAGATGGGCCTGCCGGTCGTAGTGCCGGTCGCTTCCCGGACGGCAGATCCACACCAGCGTACCGAGGAACAGGCCGATGAACAGGATCGTCACCCACGCCGGTCCCACGGACGCGGCGAATTCCATTTGCTCAATCCAGGTCATCGCTGGTCCTCCGCTGAGGCCACCGGCTTGGCCTTGATGTCGGTGCCGAGCCGCTGCAGGTACGCGATCAGCGCCACGATTTCCTTGTCCTGCGTGTCCTTCTCCCCGCCCGCGCTCAGGGCCTGGGCGATCTTGTCGGCCTGGGTGCGCAGGGTCGCGGGCGCGTTGTCGATCTGCTCCTGGGTATAGGGCACACCGACGCTGCGCATGGCGCGCATCTTGGCCTGCGTGTGAGACGTGTCCAGCTTGTCGCGCACGATCCAGGCGTAATCGGGCATGATGGAGCCCGGCGACGTGGAACGCGGATCCTCCATGTGACGGTAGTGCCAGATGTCGGGATACTTGCCGCCCACGCGCTGCAGGTCGGGCCCGATCCGCCGCGAGCCGAACTGGAACGGGTGGTCGTAGACGAACTCGCCGGCTTTGGAATATTCCCCGTAGCGCTCGGTTTCCGCGCGGAAGGGCCGGATCATCTGGGAATGGCACAGATAGCAGCCCTCCCGGATGTAGAGGTCGCGGCCCTCCAACTCCAGCGGAGTGTAGGGCTTCACGCTGGCGATCGGCGGCACGTTGGACTTGATGAACAGCAGCGGGATCAACTGCACGACGCCGCCGATCGCCACCGCGATCAGGGTCCACAAGGCGAACTGCATCGGCCGCGCTTCCAGCCAGCGCTGCAGCCCATGGCCGGTGGGCGCGGGGCTGCCCTTGAGCGAGGGCGCGCTCGCCTGCTGATCGGCGAGCGGGGCGCCGGCGCGGATGGTGACCCAGGCGTTGACGGCGAGCAGGATCATGCCCGCCAGGTACATCAGGCCGCCCAGCGCCCGGATGTAGTACAGGGGCACCAGCCGCAGCACGGTCTCCAGGAAATTCCCGTAGACGAGGTAGCCCTGATCGTCAAAGGCCCGCCACATCAAGCCCTGGGTGATCCCTGCCACCCACATGGCAACGATGTAGACCACGATGCCGATCGTGCCCAGCCAGAAGTGGGTGTTGACCAGCCCGGGGTAGGCCATCGGCCGGCCCCACAGCTTGGGAATGAGCCAATAGACGATCCCGAAGGCCATGAAGCCGTTCCAGCCCAGCGTGCCGGAATGCACGTGGCCGATGGTCCAGTCCGTGTAGTGCGAGAGCGCGTTGACGGCGCGGATCGAGAGCATCGGCCCCTCGAACGTGGACATCCCGTAGAACGTGATGGCCACGACGAAGAACTTGAGGATCGGGTCCGTCCGCACGCGGTCCCACGCGCCGCGCATGGTGAGCAGGCCGTTGATCATCCCGCCCCAGGAGGGCGCGA